>CALQCP020000149.1 GCA_943329105.2 Chitinophaga pinensis
GCAGTCATCATGATGAGCGCGTGATTGTGGTCTGGGGTGCACACCACCACGGCATCAAACTTGCCGGCATGCTTATCAAACGCTTCGCGGAAATCGCTGCAGGTGAACGCAGCCGGATGCTTCGCGGACACTTCCTTCAGCGCGTCCGAATCAACATCGCAGAGTCCTGCAAAGTTCACATCTGGATGCTGCGTCAATTCATGTCGATCCGCCGGAGCGATGCTGCCGCCCACGCCGATCTGCAAGATATTGAGCTTGGCAAGCTTTCCACCAAACACGCGGCGCGGCGCCACGGACGGAAGCGCGAACGCCCCCTGCGCAATCAGTGAACTGGCGGCGAGTCCGCCAGCAGCCAGGGCGGTGTTGGTCATCATGGTGCGTCGGTCGATCATCATGTTCCTTGCGTGGAGTGTGTGGTTGCCAGACCTATTACGCGATGCCGTCAACAAGCCATCGCTCAAACTCAATTTCGTCGCGGATTTGAATTCCATCCAAGCCTAAGAGCGGATAGCTCGGCTCGATCTGCCGTACCCGATCGACAATGCCTTTATGAAGCGCAGAAAACCGCCAGCCGCGGCGCTGATAGAAGCGAATGGCGTGCGCGTTGTCGTTGGTGGTGGTCAGATAGATCCGCTTGCAACCCTGATTGCGCGCGTGTTCTTCTGCGGCCGCAAGGAGTGCCGCGCCAACCCCGTGGGCGGGCGAGCGGCTACTCAGGGTGATCACTTCGCACTGCCATCCACCTTCCACCATATTCAGCGTCAGGAGCCCGGCAAACACGCCGTCGACTTCAGCCACAAAGCCGGGCAGCTGATCGGCTTGATGCAGCCGGCCCAAAGACCAGATGCCGTTGGAATGCCAGTGGGTGTGCAGTTCGGCGCGCACTTCGGCCGCGTCGCGTGGTTCGATGGGGCGGATGACCATGGGCATGGTGGGGAGGGTAGCCACAGTGACCGTTGCCACCGGGCACGCAAGGAGCCGCAACTTCATCGCCTGCGAATTTTCAGTCCCTAAAAACGGAGTAGGCCTCGATTCCTCGAGGCCACACTCCAGGTGCCTGTGTTGGTGAGCTCGGTTTCCCGTCGAGCCCGCCGCAGGCGGTTTTGGGCATCTCTGAGTTTCCCGTTCAGAGGCGCCCGCATTGTCTGCTTGTTGGTCGGTTCCCGCGACCTTCAAGCGGTTTGTCCTGCAGGTCGGTTTCCCGTCGACCTTCAAGACTGTTTGTTCTGGCGGCCGGTTTCCCGTCGGCTGTCAGAACTGTTCCTTCATAGATAAGAACGAAATCGGTGCCCTGCAACCATCACTGTTCTAAGAAATTTCTTTCACTATTGTTTCGGACCCCCGATTCCGACCTGGCAAGACCAATTTCAGGGGTCGTAGGGGCCTAAAAACGGAGTAGGCCTCGATTCCTCGAGGCCACACTCCAGATGCCTGTGTTGGTGAGCTCGGTTTCCCGTCGAGCCCGCCGCAGGCGGTTTGGGCATCTCTGAGTTTCCCCTTCAGAGGCGCCCGCATTGTCTGCTTGCTGGTCGGTTTCCCGTCGACCATCAAGCGATTCGTCTTTCAGGTCGGTTTCCCGTCGACCTGCAAGACTTGTTCTGTCGGCCGGTTTCCCGTCGGCTGTCAGAACTGTCTCCGTCACCTATATCAACGGAAACTACGAGCCTCAGCCATCACAGTTCTTCCAAATTTCTTCAAATTGCTCTGCCAGCGCAAAAAAGGGGGCTTTGGAGCGTTTCTGAGCCCCCACAGGTACCCTCGTCGACCATGTCGCCCACCCAGCCCCCAGAAGTCGTCCTTGAGAACCTCTCCAAGTCCTTTGGCGGCAAGGTGGTCCTGGCGGGCATCGATTTGACCATTCGCAGCGGCGAGATGGTGGCCATTGTCGGGGGATCGGGGTGCGGAAAGACGGTGCTCCTGAAGTTGATCATGGCGCACTACCCGCCCGACTCCGGGCGGGTCTTGGTGGCGGATCATGAATCAGACCCGGACGGCTCGGGGGTCGCCCCGCTGCGGGACATGTCCACGTTGGACGAAGCGCAGCTTGACCGGATCCGCATCCACTGGGCGATCGTCTTCCAACGGAATGCGCTGGTCACTGGCGACGTGTTCCAGAATCTGGCAGTCCTGCCGCGTGAAGTGAAGGGCATGACCAACGAGGAAATCCTGCCCCTGGCAGAGAAGGCGCTGGTTGATGTGGGGCTTGATCCGGCGCTCGTCATGCATCGCGACCGCGAAGACCTCTCGGGCGGAATGGCCAAGCGTGTTGCCGTTGCCCGTGCGATCGTCATGGACCCCGTCATCGTGATGTACGACGAACCAACCGCGGGGCTCGACCCAGAGATGTCCGCGCAGATCGATGAATTGATTGGCGAAACGCACCGCGCCCAACCCGCCTTTGCTGCCACGCGTGCCGGGATCAAGCGAACCAGCATCGTGGTGACGCACGACACGGAGTTACTGCGACGGCTGCGGCCGCGCATCATCATGCTGTTTGGCGGCAAGGTCTCCTTTGATGGAACCTTTGACGAGTTTGTCACCAGCGACGATCCGCACATTCGCCCCTACCGAGCGCAGATGGGGCTGCTTCACAACGGCGAGAATAAGTAGCCTCCACCACTATGAAGGACAAGTCCGACATCGTGCGAGATTGGCTGCCGCGCTACACGGGTCGCAAGCTGGAAGACTTTGGCCAGTACGTGCTGCTTGTCAACTTTGCGAATTATGTTGAGTTGTTTGCAGAGCGCTTCGGTGTAGAGGTGTGCGGGCGCGATCGCCCCATGCTGACGGCGACCGCGGAGAACATCACCATCCTGAGTTTCGGTATGGGCTCCGCTATGGCTGCCACCACCATGGATCTGCTCTCCGCCATCGCTCCGAAAGCGGTGCTGTTCTTAGGCAAGTGCGGTGGCTTAAAGAAGACCAAGGTCGGCGATTTCGTTCTGCCGATCGCCGCCATTCGTGGCGAAGGTACGAGTGACGAATACATGCCACCAGAAGTCCCCGCGCTACCGAGCTTTCGACTGCAGCGCGCGGTGAGTGCGTCCATCATCAAGCACAACCGTGATTACTTCACCGGCACCGTCTACACCACC
This sequence comes from Chitinophaga pinensis, assembly GCA_943329105.2. Classification (GTDB taxonomy): domain Bacteria; phylum Planctomycetota; class Phycisphaerae; order Phycisphaerales; family SM1A02; genus UBA966. The sequence goes on from CALQCP020000149.1 coordinate 3,096, forward strand.
AATCGCCGCGTGTGGGAACATGACATGCGTTTCCGCGAGAAGCTCCTCTTGATGAAAGCGGAGGGCATCGATATGGAAACAGCCACCATCTTCTTGGTTGGCTTTGCGAACGGCATTCCCAAGGGCGCACTACTGCTGGTGTCTGACAACCCCATGACTCCCGAAGGCGTCAAGACAGGGGAAAGCGATCGACATGTCACGGATCAATTCGTGCAGTTGCATCTTGACATCGGCCTGGACGCACTGCGTGATCTGCGCGACAAGGGCGAGAGCGTCAAGCACTTGCGCTTTGAGTGACTGATCTGCGGTGCAAATACAACCCCCCTGAAATGCACTTGGCATCTCAGGGGGAGTTGAGTTCCACGGCGTCCCCACACATGGAATTGACTGTTGATTCGGCGAAGCCCGTACCCCCGGGAGTTGCCTATCGCTGTTCACACCATACATGAACGCACCTGTTAATCAAACAACTTGGTGCAAGTTATGAAATAAATCTCGCCCAAATGTAGTTCAACGCCATTTGTTTAAATGGAGAAACGATCACCGACCCGCTGGAGCTGTTTGGGAGCCCGCAGCGCTCGGCTGATAGGCAATCCGCGTGAAGCCTGCGTCCCGGCACGCCTGCAGTGCGGACGCTACGCCCTCAACAGTGACGTCATCAGCAACCCGCACTACCACGCCGGGTTCCTTGGGGAGCGAACGGATGGCATCGCGGAGCGCATCGCGCCCAGTGAAGGTCCGTGTTCCAATGCGGTAGGTGGTGCTGCCGTTAGCCATCGTCACGTCCACCACTTGCGGCGTGAAGCCGCCGCTGTCGCCAGCCGTGGCGCGTCCGCTGCCAAGGGTGGCGGCCAGTTCCCGTTCCTCTGCCTCCATGCTTCCGGCAAGCAGGAAATACATGAGTAGGAAGAGGATCACATCAATCAGTGCGATGAGTGGCAGCCGCATCTCTGAGAGTTCCAACAGTCCGGTGCGGCCGCGTGAGGTCATCCGCATCAGGAACCCTCCGGCGCAACCGCCAGCGACCAGTTAGCGATCTTTGCTTTCGCCAGTCGCTCCGCCAGACGATTGAGGCACGCAGCACCCGCCGCGCGATCAGCGCGTACCACAATTCCACTGTGTCGCGTTCCAGTGCTGCCTTGAGCAGCGCCGATTCGTATGGCCAACGCGTCAAGTGACATGCGCTCGCCAAGAATGGAATAGTTTCCGGCGCGATCGACATCAATCACCAATTTTGCGGAAGCAGATTCGCTTGGTGGCGCCGCGCCCTCTTGGTGAGGTAGGTCCACTGGCCGCAATTCGCTCGTTGCAAACTGTGATGACAGCATGAAGAAGATGATGAGCAGCAGGATCACATCGATCATCGGTGTGAGATCAAACGATGCATCGGATCCATCTGCGCCGCCGGCCATTAGGTGCCCTGTGCCGGCGTGTTGCGTGGCGCTGGTGCGCCTGGAAGGGTGCCGGCGCCTGGATTTACTGCCGCTGCACGTGGAGCTTGTGCGCGCGCCGCCGAAAGTGCGGCCGCAAGTTCCTCAGCCATGGGTTCAAGATCATCCGCCGCTACGTCAGTAGCGAGTCGGTCAATGCGTTGACGAAAGAGTGCAAACGCCACCGTGCACGGCACTGCTACCACCAGTCCCTGCGCAGTATTTACCAGTGCCAGCGACATGAACCTTGCCAACTCAGTGGAGCGTGCTGCACCCTGCAATGAGCCAATCGCATTGAAGGCGCCGATCATTCCGATCACGGTCCCCAGGAGGCCAAGCATGGGTCCCACGGCTGCCAACACGCCAAGACCGTTGTTGAGGCGATGCAGTTGTGCAGTGGCTACTTGGCCGGCTTCTTCCACCGCAGAGCGCGCTTCGAAGGCGCCCATCGGATTTCCGGTGCAACGCCGAATGGCGCTCGCCATCACCACCGAAACGAATGAATGGGACGAATCGCTGGTGCACGCACGCGTGGCGCCAGCCACATCGCCAGCACGGAGCGCAGTTGAAATGGCAGTGACGACGGCCGGCGGTGCCAACTGCCCACGACGCAGCGAAAGTAGGTTGCGAACAATGAGCGCCAGCGCGAGCACGGACAACGCGATGAGCACGTAGCCAAGTGCGCCGCCTGCGCGCACGTACTCAAACAAACTCATCGACGTGCCTTCTTCGGCAAGCGCTACAGGCAACGGCATGAGCACACTGGTTGCATTCATTGGAGACGCAGGGTAGTCGCGCGCTCATAAGAAAGCCGCCCCGACGGATGAGCCCGTCGGGGCGGCGCAGGTTTCATGAAATGAGCGCCAGCAGCGCTGGGTTACGGGCAGGGGCCCCAAGCTGCAAGCAGGATGGCGAGGTCGGCGCCGTTGGTGGTGCCATCGCCATTCAGGTCAGTGGTAACAGCTCCGCCCCAGCCTCCGAGCAGCACCGCCAAATCATCTCCGCCGACCGAGCCGTTGCCGGTCATATCAGCTGGGCAATTCACCACCGCCGACAAGGTCAGCGTGGCGGTCCCGGACGTGCCGGCGACGGCGCTACCAACTCGGACGTACCACGTACTGCCAGCGCTCGCGCTCCATGCCGCAGAGCTGGTGCCGTTTGTGCATGCGGCGCTGTTGTCGCTGCAGGCAGCCACGGCGGTGGTGGAGATTGGGCAGGCGGCTCCAGAATAAACAGCGATACGAGTGTCAAACGTTGCAGCATTGCAGGTGCTGGCAGTCATGCCACCATTGATCGGTGCCGTGAAGCGGTACCAGAGGTCCTTGGTGATGGTGACGCCGGAGCCCTCATCGCATGATGCGGGTAGTGCCGGAGCAGCATCGGTTGCCAAAGTGTTGGTGAATGTAAATGCTCCTACCCCAACCGCCGTGGCGGTGGCGCAGTTGTCGTTCGCTGGAGCGGGGGTGGATGTGCTGAAAGTGAACGAATACTCGTTGCGTGTGTCGGTGGCCAGATACACGCGCATGTACACCGTGTTGGAAGCGCTGGAGTTCAGGAAAGTGAACGACTCGTTGTTGGTGTTGGCAGCGCGATCAAGGGCAACGGTGCCACCGCAGGCGGTGAACAACTGAACATCGATGTCACCATTTGCATGCGTGAAGGTCATGTTCATCGTCAAC
>CALQCP020000150.1 GCA_943329105.2 Chitinophaga pinensis
GGCGTTGTGCGCGGGACTGGCGGCGCATGGGCGTATTGAACTGACGGTGGGCACGGTCGATCACGGTATTCGCAGCGAATCAGCACTTGATTGCCAATGCGTTGCGATGGTGGGTGCGCGGCTTGGTGTTCGTGTACTCGCTCGACGTCTTGATTTGACTACCGGTTCCGGCCTGGCCGACCGGGCGCGGACTGCCCGGTATGAAGCGCTGGCATCCATGGCGCTTGAGTGCGGCGCTACCAGCATTCTTGCTGCGCACCACGCGGATGATCAACTGGAAACCATGCTGATTGCACTGGCGCGCGGCGCTGGTCTTGGTGGCATGGGTGGCATGCCCGGGCGTCGCCCCATTCCGTGTGAATCGCCGGGAGCACAGCACCTCTTGCTGGTGCGTCCGTGTTTACGCATGTCGCGCGAATCATTGCGCGGGGCGTGCGTTGATCTCGGGGTGCAATGGCGTGAAGATCCAACCAACGATCGCCGTGACACTCCGCGCGGAATCGTTCGGCACGTGGTGATTCCGGCATTGGAATCAGTGGCTACGGGTGCCACGCGACGTGCTGCGCGGACCGGTGAATTGGCACGGCTGGGAAACGTGTTGCTTGAATCGCATGTATCCGCCATGCGCGGTCCGGATGGATCCATTGCGCGCAGTGCGTTCCAAAATGCACCCGAAGCGCTTGCAGCCACTGCAGTCTGGATGCTTGCCGAAGATCGAATGGATGATGCCACGCGATGGGCCGCCGCCGAGGCGATCGTTGATGGCTCAACCGAGCCACGCCGATTCCCGATGAGTGGCGGCAGCGAACTTTCTGTATGCGCTCACCTCGTGCGGGTGCGTCCGGTCACTGTTTGACGTCTGCAGGCGTTCGGCAGCGGTCGTAATCAGTGCTGGTGACGCAGGTCACTCGACCGTTCTCCACCTTGACGATGGTGGGCGGGGTAATGATCCACTGCTTGGTATCCGGAAGCGAAACCCGTTCGCAGCCGGTGCATTCCACGTCGGCGGGCTGGTCGCTTGGCAGCACTTGGACGCCGGGGCCATGTGGCACCAGGACGGCAATGACGTTGCCGTCTTGCGGGCCAGAGAAGTACGTTCGAAAGACTTCGTGACAACGGCCGCAGGTGGGGGAATAGAACACCACCCACTTGGTTCCTTCCAGCGTCAGAGGCGTCAGGCTAGGAACATGTCGAGCGAGGCCAGCCTCGGCCATGGTCATGCCAACCCATTCGCTCGGATTGAGCACCACCATTTCCGCGCCGCTACTGCTAAACCGGGAATTGGTTCGCGGAGCCAAGTCAAGGCGCCCGGCGAGTCCAAATGCAAACGCTGCAATGGCCACAGCTCCAATGACCTTCAACGCGGAAATACGTCCGCGTGGGACGGGCGCTGCGTTGGGCCGCATCAGCAGTGCAAGCGTGCCAGCGCCGATGGCCAGACCAACGAGCGGGGCGATCCACATGCTGGCCGGAACCGCCGCATCGCCGGGCGCATTGATGATGGCGGAAAGTTCCGCCAGGCCACTAAACGCAAAGGCGATGCCGGTCAGCCAAGCAACACGTCGTGACAATCCAGACGACAGAAACGCAAACAGGGCGCCGCACAATTCAACAGCAATCAGAATACGCAGCGCCTTGTCCGAACCGGCTCCAGTCTTTACGGAGAGGTTCGCGAGCCAATTTGGAAGCGCATCGCCGCCACGTGACCACTCAATAGCAACGCAGGTGAGGAGTAGGGTGGGGATAGCAATGCGACGCAGCAGTCCATTCATGGATTGACTTTGCCTTTCGCGTTCAGCGCGGCGCGCACCAACGTGGCGTCTTCGCTATTCGTACAGATGCCGATCACCACGCCATCCTCGACGGTGAGGAGTACTGGGGTGCTCAGTACGTAGTTAATGCCCTTGGGGAATGTTGCTTTACCGCATTCAGCGCAGGGGTTTTCCAACAGTTCGCCAGTGGCATCAGGGATAGAAATGGTGGTCGTTGGTGTTGTCAACGGGCCGCTGAAATAGCTGTTGAGTAGCTCATGGCAGTGATCGCAGTCATCGCGCATGAAGACGATGTGATGTCGTCCGACATTCAAGTTGGCGGGTAGCGGTCGCTGCACCAAGAGCATGATTTCTTGAGCATCCAGTCGCTGGCCCTTCCATGATTCAAACTCCGGCGCGTACCACGGCTTGGCGGTTGCCGGCATCGGCGGCCAGGCTGTGGTGGCGGGGACCACGGGGGTGGTGGTGACTACTGGTGTGGTGATGACCACTGGTGTGGCAGTGTCAACAACTTCCAGCGTGACTGCGGCGCGATCCGGCACTCCAAACGCAATTCCGACGCCAAGCAACACGGGGACAAACATGACGTAGCCAACTTTGCGTCCCAGTTCCGCGGGCGGCAGGCGACGACCGCGTGGTCGTAGCACGCACAGGCCGATCAACAACGTGAGGTCGATGGCAAGCATCCATGTGGGCGATGGTCCGCTTGCACCGAAACATCCGCAGCTCGCAGCGCCGGAGGCGATCAGTAAGCCCAGGATGACACAAAACATCGTCATGAGTGAGATAGCCAAGCTGCGCGCCGCTTGCACCGGGCCGACCACCATCACGAGCGCTGCCATGATCTCGAAAGCGATCATGAAGCGCATGGCGGGTCCCAAGTAATCCTCGCGGTTCAGTCCAAGGCCACGAACAAAGATGAAATCCGTGACATCCGTGACCGGCTTTGGCAACAACTGCGGGTTGCGCTCCCAGAGTTTGACCCCCGCTCCGAGGAGGATCCAAAGGGGAACGATCAATCGGAGCAATACGGTGCCGATTCGATTTCCGGAAGGCTTGACGGGTGTTGGTTCATTCATCACTCACAACATCGTAGTCAATGCATCCGGCGGCGCGTGTGGCGACATTCGCCCCCGTCCACGAATCTAGAAATTCACGTGTGCGAATACGCGTCCAAGTGCGGGAACTCTCCCGCGCGCGCCCGCTCTTTGCAAGGTAGACCACGTACATGGCCGTGTTTGTTCGATCAAGTCTTATGCCTGCTTCCGCCGCAGAACTGGCGGCATGGCACTTTCGGTCCGGAGCGATCGACCGCCTCATCCCGCCCTGGGAGGATGTGGAAATCTTGGAGCGCCCCGCCGCCATGGTGGACGGAGCGGTGGCTCGATTTCGGATGAAGAAGTTCGGAGTGCCATTGGTGTGGGTGGCGCGCCATCACGACGTCAAGCCCGGCATCTCCTTCTGCGACACGCAGGAATCCGGTCCGTTCAGTTCATGGAACCATCGGCATTCGTTCCTGCCCAATGGTGATGTCTCCAGCATGTTGGAAGACCGGATCGAATACGCACTTCCGGGCGGGATCATCGGTCGTACCTTTGGTGGCTCCACGGTTGCCGGAGATCTGGAGCGGATGTTCACGTGGCGGCACGCGCGGACTCGTCATGATCTGCACCACCATGCGACCTTTCCGGGCGAGCACCTGCGCGTTGCGGTAAGTGGTACCAACGGAATGGTTGGTAGTGCGTTGCTGGCATTTCTATCGACTGGCGGTCATGATGTTCGACGGATTGTGCGGGGTGCAGCCGATCATGCGCGTGGCGATGTTGAATGGGATCAGCGTGCAGGAACGTTTGATGCAGCGCGGCTTGAAGGCCTTGATGCCGTGGTGCACCTTGCCGGGGCGGGGATTGCCGATCAGCGATGGAGCGCTGCGCGCAAGAAAGAAATTCGCGACAGCCGCGTCGAGCCAACCGCGCAACTGGCGCGCACGCTTGCTGGCCTCAAACACAAGCCGCGCGTCTTGGTGTGTGCAAGTGCGGTTGGTTGGTACGGAAATCGACCAGGTCCGGATCAAGTGGATGAATCAAGCCCACGCGGTGACGGCTATCTGCCGGAGATCTGCGAAGAGTGGGAGCGTGCCACTGATGCTGCGCGGGATGCAGGAATTCGCGTAGTAAACGTGCGCATTGGCGTGGTGATGAGCGCCCGTGGCGGAGCGCTTGCCAAGTTGCTGCCACCATTCAAGATGGGTTTGGGCGGCTCAGTGGGCTCCGGCAAGCAGGGCATGAGTTGGATCGACCTTGATGACTTGCTCGGCGTGCTTCGCTTGGTGATGAGCGCTGATGTATCCGGACCCGTGAATGCAGTGGCGCCGCAGCCGTGCTCGAACAAGGAGTTTGGGCAGACGCTCGGAAGTGTGCTTGGTAGGCCGTCCGTTGCGCCACTTCCTGCAACAGCCGTCAAACTGATGTTTGGCGAGATGGGTGAGCGCCTGCTCCTTGAAGGTGCGTTCGTTGCACCAACGCGCCTGCAAGCGCTGCAATTCAAGTGGGCGCTTCCGAGTCTGACTGATGCCTTCCGATTTGAGCTTGGGAAATTCGAATGACCACACTGGTTTGGTTTCGACAAGATCTTCGTACTTCTGATCATGACGCGCTGCTTGATGCGTGCGCACGCGGCGCCGTGGTGCCGGTGTTCATTTGGTATCCAAAGTCCGAGGGTCGTTGGCCGATCGGCGGCGCACAGCGCTGGTGGTTGCATCACTCGTTGCAGCGGCTTACTGATGACTTGAAATCGCGCGGCTCTCGGCTGGTGATTCGGACTGGCGATCCAGCGGTGGAACTGGCGTCTGTTGCACGCGCGTGTGCTGCCAAGCGCGTGGTGTGCTCACGTCGTTACGAGCCGGCAGCCATGGCTGACGAAGAGCGCGTAGCGGAACTGTTAGAGAAGTCTGGTATTGAACTTTGCCGCATTGGGTCCAATCTGCTGTTCGATCCGTTTGCGATCCGCACGCAGACCGGTACCCCATACAAAGTATTCACGCCGTTCTGGCGTGCGTGTTTGACGCGCCCAGCTCCCGATGCTCCACGCCCAGCGCCAGCAACGATTCCCGCGCCCACTGCAAGGCCTACTGCGCTCGACGTCGATGCGTTGCAACTCCTGCCGAAGATTCCGTGGGACGCGGGCTTGCAACAGATGTGGACTCCTGGTGAGGCGGGCGCGCGCACGCGCCTGAAGGCGTTCGTTGCTGGACCAATCGGTCAGTACTCCATGCAGCGTGATATTCCTGGTGTGCACGGCACGTCCATGCTCGCCGCGCACCTGCACTTTGGTGAGGTGAGCCCGCGCGAAGCATGGCACGCAGTGCAGCATGCGATCCGTGGTCGAGCAGGTGAATTCATCGCGAACGCGGAGAAGTTCCGCGCGGAATTGGGTTGGCGTGAATTTGGCGCTCATGTCCTTGCCAATTTCCCGCGCACCGCAGAGGATCCACTGCGCATTGACTTCAGGAAGTTTCCATGGCGCTCCAACGCAGTGGAACTGCGCGCCTGGCAGCGCGGCCAGACCGGCTATCCGATTGTTGATGCTGGAATGCGTCAGCTGTGGCATACCGGTTGGATGCACAATCGCGTGCGCATGGTGGTCGGCAGCTTCTTAGTGAAGCACTTGCGAATGGATTGGATGCATGGCGCCCGCTGGTTCTGGGATACGTTGGCCGACGCCGATCTTGCCAGCAACACGCTGGGCTGGCAGTGGGCGGGCGGTTGCGGTGCTGATGCGGCACCGTACTTTCGCATCTTCAATCCAATGACCCAAGGCAAGAAATTTGACCCAGACGGCGCATACGTCAAGCATTGGGTGCCGGAACTTGCCGGCGTTCCGGCTGAGTACGTCCATGCGCCGTGGGAAGCGCCGCCGCTAGTGCTCGCGATGTCGGGCGTCACCCTGGGCGAAACCTATCCGCATCCGATCGTTGATCATGCCAAAGCGCGCGCCGCTGCATTGCAAGCGTTGTCTGCAGTGAGTGGGAAGTCCGTTACTGCTTCGGATGACGTGTAACCAGCAACTTGTCGACACGGCGTCCGTCCAGGTCGATGACCTCAAATTGCCAGCCGATCCACGTCACTTTGTCACCGGTGCTCGGCAGTTCGCCAAGGAGCGCAGTCACTAGTCCGGCTGCAGTGGCGACCTCTGGAAGTTCATCCGCGGCGTCACTGGTGAGTCCAAGTGTCGCCAACACATCGGGTAGTGGCAGCATTCCATCCATCAGCCATGATCCATCTTCGCGCTCGACCGCGGTGGCTTGTTCGCCCTCAGTACCGCGGCTCATATCGCCAAGCAATGCTTGTACAACATCGTTTGCGGTGACCAGCCCTTCCAGTCCACC
>CALQCP020000151.1 GCA_943329105.2 Chitinophaga pinensis
CCTACAGGTATGAAGCGGCAACGCCGTACAACGCCTACCCGCAGGCCGGCTTCCGCGTCGCCCGCAACCCCTAATCCTCCACGCTGAAACTAAGGACAGCGGTGAACGGCACCTATTTACCGCTCGCTATCCTCACCGCGTGCCAGTCGACCAATTCCCCAGCACCCACGCCACGTGGATTGATGCGCAGTTAACGATCATCGACGGCGCTGACGGGTCACAAGCTTCGCGCGCACTCTCCGCGCGCGAGGCGTTGCGGCAGCACCTCTGGGAGCGCTATCACGCGCCGCTGCGGGCGTATGTGCACGGCGGATCGCTGCGCCGCGCGGGTGAGCCCGACGATTTGGTGGCCGGCTACTTCGCAGACCGCGTAACTACGCCCGACTTCCTGCCCGCATGGCGGCGCAGCAACATGCCACTGCGGCGATGGATGATGAACGGCATGGGCTTCTACGCCCGCGGCGTGGTGCGCGATCGCATGCGCGACCGACTGCGACCATTCACGGATCTCACTGGCAGCGCCGCACCCAGCAGCGATTCATCAAGCACTGGCGCCGAGGAAGCGCTCCTCCCCGCCGATGAGCGCACCTCGGAGGCCGCGTTCGAGCACGCGTGGGCGATCGCCGTCCTTGATGCTGCGCATACGCAGGCGCACGCCGAACTTTCCAAAGAGGATCGCCTCGATGAGTACGACGTCTTTCGTCGACGCGTCATCGAAGGCGAGGGGTATGACACCATCGGGCCCTCCGTCGGCATGAGCGCGCAACAGTGCGCCGGCGCCACGCGGCTGGTCTCGCAGCGAATGGCCGCGGCCCTGCGCGAAGTGTTGCGCGCCGAGGGCGTGCGCGAGAGCGAGATGGACCGAACGGTGCAGGAAGTGCAGCGGGCGGTGGAGGCGACGGGCGGGAGCAGGTGAGGTGATTCGAATCCGTGATTTCGGGGAGATGGTGCGCGCATCCGGGATACTGCGGCGGATCGTTGTCCCCGTGGAGAAGAACTGGCATCCGACGGACGGACCACGGCCCCGCGGCGCGAAGGCGGTGATTGATGAAAGCACGGCCGCGCGGCTTTCTGCGGTGGTCGGGGATGGGGAGTTTTCGGAGTTCGCCGGGGCAGCGCATGGGGCGCCGGAGGGTTCTGCAACGACCGCCGCCGCTCTGATACGCCGCAACACCCCCGCGGCGGCGATTGCGGTGGCCACCCTTGCCTGCTTATGGGTCGGTAACCGTATGAATCAAAGTCTTCCTGATACGGTCGCGCATGCGGGCGACAACGGTGGATCGTTCGGAGAGCCCACCGCTGCTGCTGGCCCGATGTTCGGAGCCGGTCGCGATCCAGGCGCACGGGGCGGAGATCCGGCGATGAACCTGAAGAATTCTGCACGCGTGGCGGTACTGGCAGTGACGGCAGCAGTGACAGCGAACGGCGCGCTTGCGGGGGATGCGGTGCAGTGGCGAGTGGCGGATGGGGGGAATGGGCATTGGTATCGAAACACGAACGTCGGTCGGAGCATTTCATGGGGCTTCGCCAAGGACGCTGCAGAGCATCAGAGTGGGTTTCTCGTCTGTCTTGAGGAGCGTCGAGAGAGTGATTGGGTTTGGTCGAACGTCGTTTTAACGAGCCCGGATGAGCCCTCTGAATATGGTGGATGGATTGGATTGCGCCAAATCGGTGGTCCTGAACCACTCGGTGGATGGTCGTGGATATCCGGAGTTCCACTCAGCTACTTCGAACTGGCGTACTTCGATAACGCCTACGGCTTTGGCGCGGAATCGTATGGCTGCTACTACCGAACGCCCCCATACACCGCGGGGCCATGGGCAGACAACAACTTCAATGGTTGCTGGTATCAGGACTGTGTCCATGAGTATGTCACTGAATGGTCCGCCGACTGCAACTCCGACGGCATCGTCGACTACGGCCAGTGCCATGATGGAACGCTGCCGGACTACAACGGCAACAACATTCCGGATTGCTGCGAACAGGGCGTGCAATGCACCGTGGGGAACTATCCGGTGCAGTGGAAAGTTTCCGATGGCGGAAATGGGCATTGGTATAAGCGCCATGACGTACATGCTGGGTGGAAGACACAAATGTTGGTCGCATCCGCACTCGGCGCGCGACTCGTCGAAATAGGGTCACCGGAATTGAACGCGTTCCTGTTAGACCGCCTGCTCGATCTCCAAACTGTTGGCACCTGGATTGGATTGCATCAGTTGGAAGCATCGTGCGAGCCAGCGTGTGGATGGGGATGGGGTGACTTCACGCCTGCCACATGGACAAATTGGTTTGAATATCCAGCAGAACCAAATGATCAGAATGGCAATGAAGATTTCGGCATCATCTACGTCATCGGGGTCGGGCGTGGCTATTGGAACGATGGACATGAATCAGACCTCCGCCCAGCCATCATCGAATGGTCCGCCGACTGCAACAACGACAACATCGTCGACTTCGGCCAAATCCTTAACGGCACCCTCCCCGACACCAACACCAACAACATCCCCGACTGCTGCGAGCCCGGCAACAACTGCTGCCTCGGTGACATCTATGTGAATCACATCGTCGACGGCGGCGATCTCGGCGTGCTCCTCAGCGAATGGGGGGCCGTTACGCCAACCACGCGGTCGGATCTCAATCGGGACGGATTCGTGGATGGCGCAGATCTCGGTCGCCTGCTCGCCAATTGGGGACCGTGCGGGGGCTGATCGTCACGGCCAACCCACGCCGAGCCGTGCCGCCGCTTTCGCCATGGCTCGGTCATGCGTGTAGAGACGCACCCCGCCCTTCTCCCCGCATCCGAGCGTCAATTCACCGATGACCACATCGTGCGTCACCGCGGCTTCTGCGGTGAGCAACGCGTGCAACTGCGGGTCGAACCATCGCTGATGAGCAATCCACGCACTCGTATCGACGAGCACTCGTTTCGGGATCGATTCATCCCGAGGCGCTAGGTGCCCATCGGCTGGTCCGGGTCGTTCAGGAAGTTCGGCGGCCTGCGACGCGGCGGCGCTTCCGCCGTTGGGTCCGATCCGGCCAGTGCCCGGAGTTCCGCCGATGCCTTGGAGTGGACGTAGGACCGAAGCACGTGCTGCAAGAGCCGCACCGGGTCGTCGATCCCCGCGTAGGTCCGGGCTGCTGCCAGGTCCTTCTCGTCGAGCTGCAGGCGAAGTTCCATGACTGCCATTGTACACCTTGTTTCCGCACATTCGAGTCCTTTCTGCTTCCGGGGACGATCCCGCGGATTGTGAAGGCGCGCGGTACCCTCCGCCGCCATGACTCCGGTGGACCACTTTCCCAGCACGCATGCCACGTGGATCGACGCGCAGCTCACGCTCGCCGAGGGCGGCGACGCGCGCGTGGCGGCGGGCGCGGCGCAGTCGCTGCAGACGCACGTGATGGAGCGATACCACCGGCCGCTGTGCGCGTACGTGCGCACCGGCGCGTTTGCGCGGCTTGGCGAGCCCGAGGACCTGGTGGCCGGGTTGTTCGCAAAGCAGCTGCAGGGGCTTGAATTCCTGTTGCGCTGGCGCACGTCGGGCATGCCCTTGCGGCGCTGGATGATGAACGCCGCCAGTTTCCATTGTCGCGGACTAGCGCGCGATCGCGCGCGGGCGGCGGGGCGCGAGGTGCTCGACCCTGGCGGCGATGACGGCCTGCTTGACGCCCTGCCCTCGTCCGAACCGAACGCCGAGCGCGCCTTCGACCGCGCATGGGCGGTGACGCTCGCGAACGAGGCGCACGTGATCGCACAGATTGATGCGGACGACCGCGGGCGCCCCGACGACTACGTGGTGTTCCGCATGCACGTGATGGATCGCATGGAGTACGACGCGATCGCCGCGGCGCTTGGCATCACGCCGAGCCAGGCGAAGCACGCGGCGGCGCGCGTCGGCGAACGCATGCGCGGGGCCGTGCGCGAGCTGCTGCGAGCGGAGGGCGTGCGCGCGGAAGAGCTCGATGCTGAGGTGGGGAAGCTGATGCGGCTGATCGAGGAGAGTGCGGGGTGAGCGCGGGTGGCGGGGGTGAACTACCGGGGGCGGCGAGGATGGCTCGGCGGCATGCGGGGCCGGCGACGCGCGACGAACTGGCGCCGGGGATGTTGATGCGAGCGCTGGAGGTCGGCGTGGAGGATGAAAGCGCAGCTGCGGGCGAGCGTGCGGATCCGGCGCCGAGCGCCGCACGCGCACGGTTGGCGGTGGCGGCAGTGATCGCGGGGACGGCACTCTTGGCAGGGGTGCTGGGGCCGGGAGCGGGGGCTGGGAGATATTCAGCGGAATCCCGGCCGAATGTGCCGGCCGCGGCGCGGGTGGCGGGATCTGTGGAGTCTCAAGGAGACTCTTTCGTGAAGACCAAGAAGTTCGGCTCGGATGTCGTGTTGGGTGCTGCTGCCGCGGCGGCGGTTTCGATGAGCGCGCTTGCGGGGGACGCAGTGCAGTGGCGAGTGGCGGATGGGGGGAATGGGCATTGGTATTCGAGAGTTGAGGCAACAGAGTCCTGGAATTGGCATGAATCGAACTGCCGCGCACTCGGAGGGCATTTGGCAACCGTGACCTCCTCGGCAGAACAGGCATTCGTTGGAACATTGAACGCCGTCTCGAATACATGGATTGGCGGATATCAAATCCCGAACAGCTGCGAGCCCGGATGCGGATGGGCTTGGGTCACTGGCGAAATGTGGTCGTATCAGAACTGGGATTCGTGGGCCCCAGACAACTACTACCCCAACGACAACTATCTACACGTCGACACCAACGACAATCGCTGGAATGACCAAGTCGAGGACAGTAACTATCCAGCAATTCTGGAATGGTCCGCCGACTGCAACTCCGATGGCATCGTCGACTACGGCCAGTGCCATGATGGAACGCTGCCGGACTACAACGGCAACAACATTCCGGATTGCTGCGAACAGGGCGTGCAATGCACCGTGGGGAACTACCCGGTGCAATGGCGCGTGGAGGATGGGGGGAATGGGCATTGGTATCGCTTTGTACCGAACCCGGCGACATGGGCCATCGCTCGTGCGCAAGTTGCCGCCGCCGGAGGCTATCTCGTGACGGTCAACAGCCCGCCTGAGGGCGACTTTCTAAGGACGCTCGGAGTGGGGACCGCATGGATCGGGCTGCTACAGAATCCCGCATCACCGACTTTTTCTGAGCCTAAAGGCGGGTGGGAGTGGATTTCGGGAGAGGCGCTTGACTACACGAACTGGAGAGTCAATACGAACGGACAGCCAAACGAGCCAAACAACATTGACGGGACACCTATGGATGTGGCGGTCATGGATGCTCCGGCACGAACAACGTGGAATGACGTGCCGCAAGCCGGAACCTACTCCTACTGGATCGAATGGTCCGCCGACTGCAACAACGACAACATCGTCGACTTCGGCCAAATCCTCAACGGCACCCTCCCCGACACGAACACCAACAACATCCCCGATTGCTGCGAGCCAGGCAACAGCTGCTGCCTTGGTGACATCTACGTGAATCACATCGTCGACGGCGGCGATCTCGGCGTGCTCCTCAGCGAATGGGGCGTCGTGACGCCAACCACGCGGTCGGATCTCAATCGGGACGGATTCGTGGATGGTGCAGATCTCGGTCGCCTGCTCGCCAATTGGGGACCGTGCGGCGGCTAACGCCGCTCCCCCGAACATAGGGACAGTGGTGAACGGCACCTATTTACAGGTGCGCCACCACCGCGGCGACTTCGTTCTTTGACCCCAGCACCAGCGGCACGCGTTCGTGCATTTGGCTGGGGACGATGTCCATCGTGCGCTGGCCGGCTGCGGTGACGCTTGCACCGCCGGCTTGCTCGACTAGGAAACTCATCGGGTTTGCTTCGTAGAGGAGCCGCAGCTTTCCGTTCGGATGCTTCTTGGTGGGCGGATACAAGAAGACGCCGCCGTTCATCAGCGTGCGGTGCATGTCGGCCACCATCGAGCCGATGTAGCGGCTGCTGTAGCCGTTCTGGTGCGCCCACTTCAAGTACTTCTGGAAGCCCTCCGGGAAGCCCTCGGCGTTGGCCTCGTTCACGGAATAAATCTTCTTGCTCGCGGGCATCTGAATGTTGCTCTGCACCAACATGAAGCTGCCGATCGACGAATCGAGTTCGAACATGTGCACGCCGCGACCAGTGGTGATCACGAACAC
>CALQCP020000152.1 GCA_943329105.2 Chitinophaga pinensis
ACGTTCATGCAGCGCGTGTTTCAGTATCGAACCTGTGAGCTTGACATCAAGTCGGATGATCCTGCCAACCGACGCTTTCGTCCGTGTCTCTTGCACTCGATTGGTCAGTGCACTGCGCCGTGCGCCAATCTTGTTGGCAAGGAACGCTATCGCGGCGACGTCGACCGCTTTCTGCGCTTCCTTGGCTCCAAGCGCAGCGCCCTCACGCGCGAGTTGCAAGCAGAGATGGCAAAGGCATCAGCGGAGCAACGCTTTGAGGACGCTGCGGTACTGCGTGATCAAATTCATGCGCTCTCTAAACTTGACGATCGGGAAACTCGCAGCGGCGAAGAGTATGACTGGCAACCAGAGATCACCATTTTTGCCGGTGATCCCACGGTCGGTACGCGCAGCCTGCAGCGCACGCTTGGCCTGGATCGTCCCATTCGCTGCATGGAGGCGATCGATATTGCCCACCTCGGCGGCGCAGAAACGGTTGGCAGCAAAGTGTGCTTTGTTGACGGCCGCCCATTCAAGGATGCCTACCGGCGCTATCGCATTGAGAGTGCGCAGAACGACGACTATCGCTCCATGCGCGAAGTGGTGAGCCGTCGCTATCGCGAAGCGGGCGAGGGCGCCGAATTGTTCCCGGATGTCATCCTTGTCGATGGCGGTCTGGGTCAGTTGCACGCCGCACTGGAAGCATTTGAATCACTTGATGTGCAGCCGCCCATGGTGATTAGTCTGGCGAAGAAGGAAGAACTCATCTACGTCCAGCGCGAGAGTGAGCCGATTCGTCTGGCACGCAACAATGCCGGCTTGCGCCTCTGCCAAGCCATTCGCGATGAAGCACATCGTTTCGCGCAGCATTACCACCACATTCTGCGCCGTAAGCGAACCTTCGGCGAGGATCAGTGATGACCGATTTCAGCCAGCGTGCTGGCACTGCCGTCCTTACGCAGGCAGTGGCATAGCCCCCGTCGGGCCATCGTCGGTCTTGATCGCAGGTGCCGGCAGTATGGCCTTCGGTGTAGTACTTGCCATTTCAGCGCCCAAGAGATCTGCCACCGTCGGCTTGGCAGGTGCCTCGCCGCGCATGACGCGATCGACATCATCTTTGGTAAGGGTCTCGTACTTCAGCAGAGCTTCAGCAACAGCAACCACTTGCTCCCAGTGCAGGTCAATGAGGCGAGCGGTATCGGCAAAGGCATGTTCTGCCATGTGTCGAATCTCTTCATCAATGAGATGCGCGGTTTCCGGTGAATAGTCCTTGTCTGCAACGAACGATTCACGGCTGTCTTCGCCCTTGTAACTGACGAAACCGAGGCGCTCACTCATACCCCATTCAAGCACCATGGCGCGCGCAATACGCGTCACCATCTTGATATCCATGCCGGCGCCACTGGAAATATCGCCGGTCTTCTTCGCTTCAGCAATGCGTCCCGCGCACAGAACGCGCATGGTTGCTTCGCAGTACTTGCGACCGTACCCGTAGCGATCCTTTTCGGGAAGGCTGAAGGTCGTACCCATGGCCTGACCGCGCGGAATGATGGTCACTTTGTGCAGTGGGTCTGCGTCGTCGTTGAGCACTTGCACCACCGCATGGCCAGCCTCGTGGTAGGCGGTTGCAATGCGCTCTTGTTCCTCAATCTTTCGGCTCTTCTTCGCTCGACCCCAACGCACCTTGTCGCGGGCTTCTTCAAAGTCCACCATCTCGATGGTGTCTTTGTCTGCCATGGTGGCGATGATGGCTGCTTCATTGATGAGCGCTGCCAAGTCTGCACCACTGAAACTTGGCGTTGCGCGTGCGATTTTGTCAAGGTTGACGTCTGGCCCAAGCTTCACCTTCTTGGAATGCACGCCAAGAATCTGCCGACGTCCCACCACATCCGGCGGGCTGACACCAACCACGCGGTCAAATCGACCAGGGCGGGTCAAGGCAGGGTCGAGCACATCAGCACGATTGGTTGCAGCAACCACGATGACCTGGTCAGAGGCCTCGAATCCGTCCATCTCTACCAAGATGGCATTGAGTGTTTGCTCACGCTCATCATGACCACCCGATGAGAAACCACCGCCACGGCGTCGTCCGACGGCGTCAATTTCGTCCAAGAAGATGATGCACGGGGAATTCTCTTTGGCCTGCTTGAACAAGTCACGAACCCGGCTTGCACCAACGCCGACGAACATTTCTACGAAGTCCGAGCCGGAAATTGAGAAGAACGGCACGTCTGCCTCGCCAGCGATGGCGCGGGCCATCAATGTCTTACCGCACCCTGGAGGACCTTCAAGAAGCACTCCGCGCGGAATGCGTCCACCAAGTTTCTGGAAGCGCTTGGGGTTCTTGAGGAACTCCACCAACTCGGAAACTTCTTCCTTGGCTTCATCAATACCGGCAACGTCCGCGAAAGTGACATTGACACTTTCCTTGGTCTGCACACGGTGACGGCTCTTGCCAAAACTGCCGAGCATGCCGCCCGGTCCGCCGCCAGCGCCGCGCATGGAGCGCGATAGGAAGAAGATCAGCGCTCCAAAGAGGAGCAGCGGTCCAATAATGGTCAGGAACAGTTGCCCGATGAAGGAACTGCCAACGTTGACTTCGAAGTCAATGCCTTCCTTGCGGAGTTCCGCGTAATACGTATCCATGGCGCGCGGGTCAAGAAGTACGGTGATCGGCGTTGGGTTCTTGTCCTCAGTGATACCGGGGACGCTGCCGGGTTTCAGTTTGGCAATCGCTTGAGATTCGGTCACTGTCACCGTACCCTGAATCTTCTCTCCTTTGGCGTAGGTGATGAACTCCGGCCACGAGACCGGCCTGCCCGGAGTGCTGCTTGACGTGAGCACTACATAGACCAGCCCCAGGAGTGCAGCCAGCATGACCCAGGTGAGTACACCACCACCGCGCTTGGGCAATGTTGGTGGTGGGCCACCGCGCCCTTCGGGCTTCCCACCGCGGCTGCGGGGGTCCTCATCGGCGAAGAAAATGGCGGTGGTATCGAGGTTTCGAGAGTCGGTGGATGTCATGGGAGCTTGTGAACGATATGCACGATCGGCAGGAAAGGTGGGAATCACCAGTTTCCTTGTAAATTTGCCACGATATCGGTGGCCAGATTCTGAACGACGGCAATTCGACCGATGTCGGTGGGTTCGGAAGACGGCCGGCTGGGTACAAAAAGGGCGCTTCCTTGGAAGCCATTGCGGGCCACAATGACCTTCCCGGTGCGCTGGTCGATCCATTCCCAGTCCACGATGACTTCGTAGAGCATTTCTTCGCTCAGACCGGTGCTGCGGCTCTTGGAGAGTTCGCGCAGGTTTCGCTTACGCACCGTTCCGCGCAACAGCGTGTCGGCGCGCGCATCGGAAGCGATGTGGTAGGGGGTGATTGCTTGAACTTCCTTGATAAGCGCTTCGGTCAATTCGCCGTTGATTGGTCGGTCGAAGGTGTCATTGCCGAACACCGCCACGGCGATGGTGCGGTATTCCTTCGGGAACCGGCTACGCATCGAGTAGCCATCGGATTGTTCGGCGGTTACCGGCGCACTATCGCAACTGGCGAGCATCACCGCGGAGAGCAGCGCAAGGCAGAAGAGTGGGGCGCGAAGCATGAAGTTCATGGGGTCGACGGGGCGGGTGCGGGGGCGGGGGTAGGAGCAGGCGCGGGAGCCGGTGCAGGCGCTGGTGCCGGGGCGGGTTCCGCCTGCGGCGCGGGTGCATCCTTCGCAGGAGTCTCTGGCTTCTTCTCCGGCATCTCCACCGTTCCGGATTGCGTTGAGAACTTCTCGTCGATCCGGATCTTCTCTTCGATGATGTCTTCTGCGCCCGGTCCAATCGTTGCAGCAGCGCGCGAGTCTTTAAGCAGTTCCGCTCGGATCGCCGCGTAGTTGGGAGCGGACGTGCGAATGGATTCCGGCAATTGTTCAAGCACATCATTGATGGCTCGCAGTGCCTGAATAGTGGAGACTGATCGTGGATACTTCTTGACGAGTGCTCGGATTTCGCGCTCCGCGCTGATCGGATCGCCAAGCTGCCAATACCAGTTGGCAGTGGTGAGTCGCTTCTCGGCTTCGCTTTCGTAGATGCGTAACAGAATGGCTTCGGCACCAATCTGCTTTGCCAATTGCGGCTCGGTTGCTTGTAATTCGCGCAACTTTCCAGAGGCTTCCTGCAAGCCCTTGGCATCGAACTGTGGTCCCTTGTACGTCGAGCAGTACGCGGCAATCAGTCGCAAGCGCGCTTTGTCCACCAAGCGCGAACGCGGGTAGTTCTGCACGTACAGGTCGTAGGCATCGGCAGCGAGAGACATGTCGCGGCGGTCGTAGTAGAAGTCTGCCAGCTCCATACCGGCCTTCTCTGCGAGGGCGCTGCCGGGGAGTCGCTCTTGGATTCGAATCAGAATTTCTTGCGCGTCGTCGTCGGTATTCACCCAACGGAATGTTCCCCAGAATTTGCGCTTGAGTCCCCCCGCGTACATCTTGGCGATATCCAGTTCGCGTTCGAGCGCTGGAATGAACGACGCGGTGTATGCGTAGCGGCGTGCAATGTCTTCCAGG
The DNA here is from genome assembly GCA_943329105.2 of Chitinophaga pinensis. GTDB lineage: Bacteria > Planctomycetota > Phycisphaerae > Phycisphaerales > SM1A02 > UBA966. The sequence goes on from CALQCP020000152.1 coordinate 4,530, forward strand.
TCAAAGAGCGCGTCGTACTCTTCCTTGAGCGCCATCTTTGCGTCAGCGCGGGTGAGCAGCGCCTCCGGTCGAAGCGAGTCAGCGGGGAATCGTTCCAGCCACGCGTCCATCAGTACCAGGGCGCGCTTGGGCTCTCCCTTGGCCAGTGCCAACTTTGCTAAGTTCACCACCGCTGCTGGGGTTCCCGGTGCTGGCGCGTCCAGTTCCTTCCAACGATCGTTGTCGTCCAGTTTGAAGTCCTGCTGCGCCATCGCTCCCGCGGAAATCGCGGCGGCGGTTACAAGGGCGACCCAGGTCATCAGCAAACGCATGCCCCGGATCGTACGCTTGCCATCGATGCGTGCAGCCGTCATTGCCAACCCAGCCTCCGGCCGTGGCCGGTCCCTTGTTGCAGCCGAGCGGATCTGCAGCGCGTTGGCGGCTCGGGGGATTGTTCCCACGCGGTTGCCGCTTGATGCCTCCCGCGCCGACCTTGCAGCCGCGTGCGTTGGCGCCCTTGCGGTGGTGGCGGTGGGGGGCGATGGAACGGTTCGATCGTTGGCCGCCAAAGTGGCTGGCGGATCGGTTCCGCTCGCCATTGTGCCAACGGGCACGGAAAACCTGGCGGCCCGGGAGTTTGGATTTCGCTGTTCGCCGGCAGTCCTTGCTGATCGCATCTTGGCTCGGCAGTCGCGCACGGTTGACCTTGGCGTCATCCGCCGCGCCGGGCTGCCCGATCATGCATTTCTGGTGATGGTTTCCGCCGGCTTTGACGCGGATGTTGTTGATGCACTTGCGGCCGCACGACGGGGACCGGTGACGTATCTGTCCTACGTGCGGCAAATTCTGAAGCTGCTGCGCCACTGGCAGGCGCCCGGGTTTGTGGCGGAGAGCGGGGGTTTGGTTGTGCCAGGCGAGCATGACGCAGTCAGCCAAACGCGCGAATCGGGCGAACCAGCCACAGCTGGCGAGGTCCAGCCTGCCGACCGCATCGAAGCCGCGGGGCAGCTCATCATTGCCAATTCACGGCAATACGCGCTTCGGTTCAATCCAGCACGGGCGGCGGATCCGTCGGACGGGCTCCTGGACACCGTGGTGTTGCCTGCTCAAGGGGGTTGGAGCATGGTGCGGTGGGCGCTCCGGCTGGCCCTGTCGCGCGGGGCGATCGCGGGCGCTGTGACGGCACGCGGGTCCGCATGGAGGGTGCAGTTTGATCGGCCCACCGTGATTCAGGCGGACGGCGACCCAGTTTCCGGTGGTCCGGTGCAGCACATGGAGGTGGCGCTGCATCCGGGGGCGCTTCGGATCGTCCAGATGACTGGCCCGCGCCGCTCGCCCGCGGGCGCCTGACCCGCAATTTCTGCGCGCAATCTGCAGTAATTGCCGATTTCCGGCCGATGAAAGGGTCTGGAGCCACGGATGGCCGCAGTCATACCTTTCGAACGACATCTGCTTGCGCGAACCTTCGCGCGCCGCCGCGCGGTGCGTGCACGAGTCATCGCGGTCATCGCCACACTGCTCACGGCGTGGTGCGCGCATATTGCCATGGCTGCACCAGTCACACAGTCAGCAGTCGAACAACAGTCGCTCGGTGCAGTTCAGCAGTCCGCGCAGTCGGCAACATCAAGT
>CALQCP020000153.1 GCA_943329105.2 Chitinophaga pinensis
CGTGGCGGTGTGGCTGACTTCCATGCGCACGAGGTCGAGAGTGCCGCCACCAGTGGCGATACTTGGGTCAATGTCACCGGTGGCGTCGTTGTAGACAACCCCTGGGTTCGCCTGTGAAGCGATGGAGATAAAGGAAGCAGCGATCGCGGTGACGACGAATGATGTGCGGTGAATCATGAGTAAGGGAATCCTGCGCAAGTATGGTGAAGGGAACAGGCAGTTGGGGGTCGGCATAGGGGGCCGACATGCCTACGTGCTTAAGGGGCACATAGAAACATTAAGAAGATGCCCGGAAATTGACCCGAATCAAGAAACAGAATTTAGAAATCGTCACGATGATCGAGTTCGTTCACAACGGCGAATGAGCGGCTTCAAGTTAGTTATTATGAGACACATACGCCTCAGAGCGCCCCAAAGTTACCGCTTGGGGAGCAATTGCTCACGCATCTGGCGATAGGTCGAGGAGAACTTGCCGCTGTCGCGAATGCCGCGCTCAATCAACTCCGTCGCCTCGGGGGCGCGTCCGGTCTTCACGAGTGCCATCACGAGTGCCTGATCGCAGGCCACCAAGTCATCGGCGTTCAACTTTGAACGCGCATCCTGGAGATACGGGATGGATGCAGCCCACTCGCCCCGCAGTTGGTGCAGCCGTCCAACATAACGCTCCGTCAGACCAGAGGATGAATAGCCATTCTTCAGGAGGAACTGCCCATCGGCGATGACATCGGCTGCACGTGCTCGATCTGCTTCCGTGAGCGAGCCATGTAGCTTTTCGTGGCAAGCAATCAGGAAATAGACATATTCAATCTGCCATGAGGTGTAAGGCGGAACTTGCGAACATGCGATTTCATACAGGCGAGCTGCTTCCGGAATGTTCCCATCGCGCAACATGGTGCGCGCCACCATTCCGGTGATGGGGCGCAAGCCACCAGCATGCGGCGTCATCGTTTGCCATTGGCGTACGGTTTCCGCAATGGGTACAGACATCCGCGACTCCGCTTCTTGGCACAGCGTGTTGAAACGCGTGAAGGCCTCAGCGTTTGACCGCTTCATGAATGGAATACCAAACAGTATTCGGAGCGTGTGATGAACGCGGTAGTCATCGAAACTGTTTGTGCCGAGCCGCTGTGCATACGACTGCCAACTCGGAAGCGCCGCGAGCACCACCGGATCAACAGCAAGCGGTGGTGGCAGAGTGGTCATGGTCTCGGCGATGGCGCGCGCGGCCTCCGCTTGCCCGCGGACGGTGAGGTGGACATGGTCATCAGCCAATTCCCACCCAGTGGCGCCTTCGGGGCTCAACTGACGAAATCGAGCTGCGATATCACAGAGTGGCGCATGGTGTGAGAGTGCTGCGCGCCGAATCGAATCCTCGGTACTGCTTGTTGGGCGCCAAGGCATGGTGTCAAGATCTCGGGCTGCAAGAAATGCTTCGGTGGCATGCACTCGATCACCAGCTGCAGACAATCTCTTGGCCTCTGCAAATCGCTCAGAAGCGCCACCGCCTTCGCCAAGCGGCGCCACGCCGGACTCGTTACTTGCGGTTGTACAGACAATGGTTGGTATGCCGGCAGCCTGGGCAGCGTCAAGCATCTGCCCAAGATGTGCGTTCAAGTTTCGTGCCGCAGCATCACGGAGCGGCGAGTCTGCTGCAATCACCGTCTGACCAATCATCTGTTCCATCAAGGTGCGATCCTTCTCCGCACTTCCTTGGAACACCCGGTCAAAGACTTGCACAACGGCCAAGCCGCGCGCAGTGCGCATCCAGGGCAACGCCCAATCTGGCAGTGTGCCGGCGGAGTTGATGGATGCCGTGCCGTACGCGCCGAAAAACTCATTGTTTCCTACATAGAACACAAAGAGATCGGGTTGGAGCGCAACAGCTTCGCTCACCATCGGAATGATGGGGAAGCTAGCCACGGCCGTTGTGCCCATGTTGATGACTTCCACCGTTCGCCCTGGCCACGCATCGGTCAGCATGGCTTCCATGAATGAACTCATGGCGAGGTTTCGTGGCTGTGGATAGCCCTTTGCAGCGGATTCGCCGAATAGGAAAATGCGAACCGTTCCAGCCGGCTTTGGCATGACGAAACTACTTTGCTCGGCATATCCCGGACGTGTCGGATTGGCAAAGAAGTACGGAGTGCTTGCCGCTGGCTCCACCATCCACAGTTGTTGGTTTGGCGCCACTTCGCCCACCATGCGGAAGAATGGCGGATATCCGCCCCAGCCGAACAGGCGAAGCCCCAACTCCACGATGGCCAGCAACACCAGTGGGATCGACATGGTGATGGCGGTGAAGAGCAACTTTTTCCACATGGAAAGAGGCGCACGCGCGGTCGGTGGCGATGGTTGTGAAGTGCTCATGTTGGTGTCGACCATGAAGGGGTCACGCTAGAACTGTCGAGCAGGGTCATGTGGTGTGTTGCGTGGCAATGGGTGCCAACGGGTTTGCCCTCCAGCACTTCGGACATCAAGGCGATCCCGGCCAAACGCACGTGCTACGAGCGCCATCGGCGTCACTACGAGGTAGTAAACAATGCCAAGTGCAACTGTTCCCACCACAGTGCCAACGATGAAGACGAACGACATCCAAGCCAAGTATGCGGGAAGACCAATCTTGGTTCCAGTGCCAGCGGTGACGAGCGCGAAGGCGCCGAACGCCCACATAATGGGCGCCATTCCATGACCCGCACGGAAGATCCCCCAGTCAACAAAGTGAAAGAGCGAACCCATCACGGCGAGCGCAAATGCCGTTGCGATAGCCCAGTGGCGAAGCTCCTTGGGCGATGGATTCCAGTTGACCGTGATCATGTTGGGATTAAAACAGTGAGTAGATGAATGGCGCGGCATTGGTGCCGCCCAAGATGATCAGCAGTCCAGCCAGCAGCAGAACCACAATAATTGGAATGAGCATGTACGCCTTGTGTGCACGAACGAAGGCGAAGAGTTCAGTGATGAAGGACGGTCGGGACATGTTGATTGTTTCGGCAGTAAACCGGGAGATCTTTAGCCAAGCGTCAGTCAGGGCGGAAGGACCGCTTGTATTCGTCTGCTCCGGCCATGGCGGGTTGGTGTTCTTTTCGCATCAGTTGGTTTCCAATCACCAGGATGTCCATGTCAGTAAACATGAAGCAACGGTAGGCATCCGCGGGGTCATGGACGATGGGCTCTCCACGCACATTGAAACTGGTATTGACAAGCACAGGGCATCCCGTGAGGCGGTCAAAGGCACTGAGGATTGCATGAAAGCGTGGTGATCGTGCGGCATCAACAGTCTGCACTCGTGCGGAGTCATCAACATGAGTAATGGCTGGAACATCGCTGCGCAGTGCCTTCAGCTTTGCAAATCCAATCGTCGTGTCGTTGTTGGCAGCGGACTGCGATTGTTGGTCGGCAGTGCTGCTGCGGAGGTGCACCGCGGCGACTGGCGCTACCAGCAGCATGTATGGACTCTCTACTTCAAGATCAAACCACTCGCGCTGTCGATCGGCAAGTACCGCTGGTGCGAACGGTCGGAATGACTCTCGGAACTTGATTGCAACATTCATGCGTCGCTGCATGGACGGATCGCGTGGGTCGCCCAGGATCGATCGATGCCCAAGTGCCCGCGGTCCAAACTCTGCGCGTCCATGGAAGTGCCCGACGATTCGACCTTGGGCAAGTTCGGCGGCAATGGCTTCGGCAAGCGCATGCTCATTCAAAGTCTCTACGACAGCACCAAGTGGTGCGAGTGCATTTCGGATGTGGTCATCATTGAACTCAGGACCAAGAAATGAACCCTGCTGACTATCGCCCAGTTGGGCTTGGCGTGAATTCTTCAGGTGCCCATACCAGTGCGTCAGCGCCGCGCCGAGCGCACCGCCGCAGTCGCCCGCCGCAGGCTGGATCCAGAGGCGTTCGAACGGTCCTTCTCTCAGCAATCGACCGTTTGCAACGCAGTTCAATGCAACACCGCCCGCCAGGCAGAGATTGCGTTGTCCGGTCTGTGCATGAACATGTCGCGCCATTCGAAGCACGATGTCTTCAGTCACACGCTGGATACTTGCGGCAATATCCATTTCGCGCTGAGTGATTGGGCTTTCGGGGTCACGCGGTGGTCCACCGAACAACGCATGAAAGCGTGCACTGGTCATGGTGAGGCCGTGGCAATAGTTGAAGTAGCGTTGATCAAGCCAAAACGAGCCATCATCATGCAGGTGCACGATGTGATCGCGAATGGTCTTCTCAAAGCGTGGCTCGCCATACGGTGCAAGTCCCATCAGCTTGTACTCGCCGCTGTTGACTCGAAATCCACAGTAATAAGTGAACGCGCTGTACAGCAGTCCGGGCGAATGTGGAAACCGCATCTCCTGGTGCAGGTCGATGGTGTTCCCCTTGCCGATGCCCCAGCTTGCAGTGGTCCATTCGCCTACGCCGTCCATGGTGAGGATGGCTGCTTCTTCAAATGGGCTTGGGTAGTACGCACTCGCGGCGTGCGACTCGTGATGCGTGGCAAAGAGGATCGGACCGCTGTAGGTACCACCAAGACCAGCGTCAATCTCGCGCGGAAGGTGGAGTTTCTTCTGAAGCCATGGCGGCATGGCGGCAAGAAATGATCGAAACCCCCTCGGTGCATAGGCCAGTGATGTCTCAAGGAGCCGCTCGAATTTCACGACCGGTTTTTCATAGAAGACCACTGCATCAAGTTGCGATGCATCAATCCCTTCGGCGCTCAGGCAGTACTGGACAGCCTGCCTTGGAAAGCGTTCGTCGTGTTTCTGCCTGCTGAAGCGCTCTTCTTGGGCTGCAGCCACAATGACGCCATCACGCACGAGTGCAGCGGCGCTGTCATGAAAGAAGGCTGAGATTCCGAGGATGTTCATGCAATGTGTGTACGAACGGGAGTCAAGACGCGGCGTGGTCTCGGATCGCCAAGCGCATCAGACGCGTCGGCGCCTCATTCAAACCACAGTCGCGATTCAGATGCGGCGAGTGATGGTGCTCAGCGTGGCACTGAGGATATTCGCGTTGGTACGGATCGCAGAAAGCTGCTGCTCATTGGGAGTGCGATCAAGCTGGATCCGGGCTAGCCCTGCCTCACCACCGGCATAGACAATATTTTCCATCTCTTCCACGTTGATCCCCGCCTGTCCAAGCGTCTCGAACACGTGGGCAAGGACGCCCGGCCGATTGACATGGCGCACGGCAAGCAGCGTGGTTGCCGGAGTTGCCACGGCGCGGTTCACGCAGTGCGGTACATGGCCGCGCTCGGCCCACGCGCGAACAACACGAACGACTTCATCGGCAACAGCACGTTGCGCCTGCTCCGTCAGCGCGCCAATGTGATGCGTGCCAATGACGCCCGGCTCTTGCGCGAGCGGATCCGTAAAGGCATCGTCCGCTCCCTCTGGCTCGTTGGCCCAGACATCAAGGCCGGCGCGCAGCCCGCGCGTACGCACCGCGTTGGTAAGAGCGGCCTGATCAATCACGCCGCCTCGGCTGGTATTCACCACGATGGCGCCGGGCTTTAGTGCGGCAAGGAACTTCTCGTTGATCAAGTTGTCGGAGTCGTCGCCGCCACCAGCGCTGATACTGACTACATCGCTGAGCTTGGCAAGATTGATGAGGCTGGCGCAGAATCCGCAACCGTGTTCGAGTGCTTTCTCTTCCGTGAGGTTGCGGCTCCAGGCAATCACGTCCATGCCGAACGCGCGACCGATCTGTGCCACTTCCTGTCCCACTTGTCCAAGTCCAACAATTCCCAGCGTGCGCCCGTGCAGTCCAACGGCTTGCGCAAATTCGCGCTGCTTCCAATGTCCTGCTTGCAGTGCGGCGGTTTGCTCGGGAATGCGTCGGTCGCATGCCAGGATCAACGCCCATGCAAGTTCGGCCACAGCGGTTGCATTGCGGCCCGGGCAGTTCGCCACAAAGATGCCGCGACGGCTCGCGGCGGCAATATCCACATGATCAGTACTGGTTCCAGCCACCACGATCATCGCAAGGCGCGGGCTGGCTTCAATGACTTCCGCTGAAACAGGCGTGTTGCCAGTGATCAGTACATCGGGGCCGGTGTCCTTGACCGCGCGCGCCAAGGTGGCTTCGCCCAGTTCCGGATCGTTCATGACTATGCACCCGAGACCCCGCAGTGCATC
>CALQCP020000154.1 GCA_943329105.2 Chitinophaga pinensis
ATCCACGCGAGCTGCGCGCGCAGGAGCACATTCCCCACCGACATGATGGCCGTGGTGTTCGAGTCCGACGTGCCGTCAGCAACGGTACTCGCTAGCAATGTGATCCACGCCAATCCGCTTGCAGCCACGAGCGCCGTGCGACACACGACGGACGTGGCACCGCGGATACGGATGACCGCGATTGCCGTTACAAGAGCGAGTACTACTGGTAAGGCAAGTGACCAGACGAAACCGCCGCTCAATACATATCGCTCTGTGGTCTCGGGGCCCATGGGCGAGATACCGCGGCTTGGATTCCCCGGATTGAGCGCTAGTAACCGCGCGCCCCATATCCACGCCAACATCCATTCGAAAACGAATGCAACGAGCGGGATTCCAGCGAGCATCAGCAGATACCGAGGTCGCACCACGCGCATGGCGGCGTCAGCCCCGCACTCGGGGCACCGATCCGCCGGACTGCTCAACGCACGCAGATCAAATCCGCAGCACGGGCACACCTCAGGAGGAGTGGCAGTCGACATGTGCGACAACACTATCAGGTCAAATTACGCGGTGCGCTGCCCGAGCGCTGCCTTGAACTGATATCGCCTCAGAGGCTGATTAAATAGGGACAGTGGTGAACGGCACCTCATTACCACGGCTCACTCAACTACTCAGCCCGAAGCGTTCGAGGCGACCGAGAAGGTCGGATAGGGTCGTCATCGGTGTCCATGTGGATGCAGGTCCAGCCTCGGGGAGCGACCATGGGAACGTGCTTCCTTCGGGCGCGGCGCCCCCGGCGAACAGCATGACTGATGCGGCCGCTGCGCATGCCGCGGCGATCCACGCGCGACGTAGTCGGCGGTCAGAACGCGCTAGGACTGGCAGCACCCACATAACCCCTACCAAGAGGGTGAGCGTCCATCGGCTCGCGAGCAGATTCCACGTGGACGTGGCCCAGCCCTCTCCGAGCGGAGCGCGGACGCTCCACCACATGACTGGCATGACGACAACAAGTACCCAGCCAAGCACGGTGCACCACCAGAGCAGCGGCGCTGACGGTCGCCATCGTTTGCCTTTGCCATCGTCCGGCATCAGCCACGCGCTCACTACCACCCACACTACTAACAACGCTGCGGAAATGCGGCACGCCCAGGAAGTGATCCACTCCAACTGCGTCGGTGGGGAGATGCCCGTTGAGTACAGGGCCTCAAAGATGGCGATGGTGACGCATACCCATGCGAGCACGCGCATCCTCCGTTGCGGCGCCAGCATTGCGAGCGGCGTTACCGCCGCAAGCGTCATCCACGCGCCCGTTGCGTGCCGGAACACATTCACCACAGACATGATGGCCGTAGTGTGCGTGATCGACTCGCGCTCAGTAACGGTATGCACTAGCAATGTGATCCACGCCAATACGCTCGCGGCCACGAGCGCCATGCGACACACGATCGCCGTGGCGCCGCGGATACGGATGACCGCGATTGCCGTTACAAGGAGGAGTACCACTGGTAAGGCAAGTGACCAGACGACACCCTGGCCCAACGCATATAGCTCTTTGGTCTCTGGGCCGAAGGGCGGGTGAGCATGATTGAGCGCACGGAGCCACGCGCTAAATGTCCACCCCAACATCCACTCGAAATAGAACGCAACGAGCGGGACTCCAGCGAGCATCAGTAGATACCGAGGTCGCACCGCGCGCATGTCGGCGTCAACCCCGCACTCGGGGCACCGATCTGCCGGACTGTTCAGCGCGCGCAGATCAAATCCGCAGAAAATGCACAACTCAGCAGGAGTGGTGGTCGACATGTAGGACAACACTATCAGGGCGAATCACACAGCGCCCTGCCCGAGCGCTAGCAGAATAAATGGGGACAGTGGTGAACGGCACCTATTTACGGCCAGATGCCGCGGAGGTCGTAAACGCGGGCGATCTGTTCGAGCGCTGCGCAGCTGGCTGCGGTGCGCAAGTCGCATTCGTAGCGGTGTCGCGCCAGCTTCACGCGGCGTGAGGCGGCGATCATCGTTTCAGCCAACGTCTCGCGCACCTGCGTTGCAGTCCAGGAGATGGCGGAACGATTCTGTAACCACTCAAAGTAACTCACCGCTACACCGCCGCCATTGCAAAGGATGCCAGGCAATACTTCAATGCCGCGCTGTAGGAAGATGCTGTCCGCGTCAGGCGTCACCGGCGCGCTGCCCATTTCGGCGACTGCGCGTGCGCCCACGATCTCTGCAACTTCACTAGTGACCATCTGTTCGAGCGCAGCAGGGACGAGCACATCACATGGCAGCTTCCAGAAGTCAGCGGCGGAAACGCACTCACCACCGTGGAAGCCGTCGAGCGAATCATGCACGTCAAGGTGGTCGATCAGGTCGTCCGGATCAAAGCCGCGGAGGTTCACCACCGCACCACTGCGATCCAGAACGCCAACCAGACGGGCACCCGAGCGACACAACGCCAGCGCTGTCGAGCGACCAACATTGCCGAATCCGGCGATCGTGAAGGAGAGTGAACTTGGGTCAATGCCCATATCGGGAAGCATTTCGCGCAATACTTCCACCAGGCCAAGCCCGCCGGCACTGGCGCGGCCAATGATGCCGCCCGCTTCTACTGGCTTACCCGTTGCAACGCGGTGCGCGTCGGCACGCGAATGCGTTGCACCGGTTTGCGCGTAGGTATCAGCAAACCACGCCATCACCTGCGGATCAGTGCCCACACCCGGACCAACAACATCATGGTCTGGGCCAATCTGTTCAGAGATCGCCCACGCAAAGCGTCGGGTCACGCGTTCAAGTTCGTCACGCGTGAGCTCGCGATTACTGCACTCAACACCGCCGTACGCGCCACCAAACGGTAGGCGCAACAGGCTGCACTTCAGTGTCATCAGAATGGCGAGCGCGCGCATCGAATCAGCATCGACTCCCGGATGGAAGCGCAAGCCGCCCTTGAATGGACCGAGCGCGGAATTATGTTGCACGCGCCAGCCACGGAACAGCCGGTGTTGACCGTCGTCCATCAGCACCGGAAAGTTCACTTGCACTTCGGAGCGCGGCTGCGAAAGGATCAATTGGTGATGGTGCTTCAGCCCAACAATCTCCGCCGCCGAAAGCAAGTGCTCAAGCGTCTGGTGAAAAATGTTGGACGGATCACGGTCAATGCCCAGATCCTCAAAGACCACGCGCTGATTCTGCACTGTGGCAGGAGTGCGGTCGGTGGCTCGGCGTTTTTGATTGCGCTTCTCAGGCATGGAGAGCTCGATTTCTCTGATGGTTGAGGCATGAGGCGCACACGGCGCGCGCATTCATGCAAACACTTAGCGAACGAATGTCACGCGACCCCAGAACTGCGGAAGGTGCATATCAACGGCCCACTGCGGACTCCACACCCAATTGTCTTCCGGAAGCCCGGCGCGCTTGGCATACGGCTCGGCGCCGCCTGGCGCAGAACGAGCTGCGGCGCTTGGCGTGGCAAGGCGCACGCCCGTGGCATCAAGCGCTTCGTGATTGTGGCGCCATTGCACGCGGGAGAAATTGATGCGCCATGTCTCGCCTGGCTTCGGCGCGGCCGCAGCGCGAGCACGCTCGCCGAAGGCTTGCTGATCGGCTGACAATCCAGCAATGCGCGCGTCCGTAGGCGGCACAAATGCCTTCCACGGAATCGCCATCATCACTGTCCACGATTGGTCGACATCGCGCGGATCATCGGGCGTTCCCTTGAACGACACCGACTTGGCGAACGCGCCAGTGACATCCCACTCATGAATCGCGGGCGCGCCTTCGCGGTACGGTCGATGCAGGAACAAATCAAACACCGTGCCACGTGCGTTGATTTCAATCTCGTAGTACTCACGACCGTCACCGTTTGGATCAATGAACACTTCGAAGTCATTGTCGTGAAAGACGATCTCATCATGCACAGCAAGCGTGGACCAGATGTCTGGCTCTATGAGTTCCGCACCGACATAGAGAAATGACTCGTCCCACAGCATCTTCACGCGTGTTCGGTACGCGGGGGCTGGCTTGACGGAACCCTCAATGTCTGTGAAGTCCTCGGTCCACGGGGCGGCGGCCCATGCGCCGCTTTCCAATGATCCGCCGAGCGCAACGCGCGACATGCCGTGCCCGTCGCCGGATGCACCGGTCGCGCCAGCAACACCCGCAAGCGCAGGTGCAAACGGCGCCCGGTACGAACGCGGTTCCGATAGCGGCTTAGCAACTACCGGCGGCTGCCACACCGCGCACGACGCGCCAGCGATCAGCGCGATTGACGCGGTGACGGCGAGTGCGAAGCGCGCGGTGCGGGGCCGGTTCACTTGCGCTTTCCAGCCTTTACTGACTTGCTCTTAGCGGGCTTCGACTTTGCTGACTTCGACTTACCCGCCTTCGCCGGCTTGGACTTGGATGCTGACTTCGATGACGCTGCCTTCGCCTTCGCGCCCTTGCCCTTACCCTTACCCTTGCCCTGCTTCGGCGAGGTTCCAAGTTCCACAGCAACCTTGGCCGCAGCCAAGCGCGCCACCGGAACACGGAACGGCGAGCAGCTGACGTATGCCAGGCCCACCGACTCAAAGAATCGAATACTGGCCGGATCGCCACCATGCTCGCCGCAGATGCCCAGCTTGATGTCCGGGCGCGTCATGCGACCACGCTTGCAGGCCATATCAACCAGCACGCCCACGCCACCCACATCGATCGATGCAAATGGGTTGTCCTTGATGATCTCACGCTCGCTGTAGCCAGGCAAGAAGCTGCCGGAGTCGTCGCGGCTCATGCCCAGGGCGGTCTGCGTCAGGTCATTGGTGCCGAAACTGAAGAACTGCGCGGTTTCTGCAATCTGGTCGGCAGCAATGGCAGCGCGCGGCAATTCGATCATGGTGCCCACTTGGTAATCAAACTTCTGACCAGTGGCGGCCATGACTTCACGGGCAACGCGGTGGATGGTTTCTGCCTGCAAATCAAGCTCACGCTTGAATGCGATCAGCGGAACCATCACTTCAACCTTGGTGCGAATGCCAGACTTCTCAACCGCCGCGGCGGCCTCAAAGATGGCGCGCGCCTGCATCTCGGTGATTTCTGGGAACACAATGCCCAGTCGGCAACCACGGAATCCAAGCATCGGATTGAACTCATGGAGTTCATTCACGCGACGCTCGATGTCCTCCACAGGAACGCCGATCTTGTGCGCCAGATCCTGCTGCTGCGCCTTGGTGTGCGGCAAGAACTCGTGAAGCGGCGGATCGAGAAGACGGATGCATGCCGGCCGGCCTTCAAGGGCGCGCAAGATGCCATCAAAGTCAGCGCGCTGGTACGGCAGCAACTTGGAAAGCGCACGCTGGCGACCAGGCGTGTCCTTACAGAGAATCATCTCGCGCATGGCATCAATGCGGTCGCCTTCAAAGAACATGTGCTCGGTACGGCACAGACCAATACCTTCTGCACCAAACGCCACGGCCTGACGGACCTGCTCCGGAGTATCGGAGTTGGTGCGAACACCAAGTCGGCGATAGCGATCCGCCAAGTTCATGACAAACTCAAAGTCACGCGCCACACGGCTCTCCGACGGCTTCATGGTGCCAGCCACCAACACCTGCTTCAGTTCACTGTCAGCAGTGTCGATCTTGCCCTGAATGATTTCGCCAGTGGTGCCGTTAATGGAGAGGAAATCGCCCTCTTTCAGGACCTTTCCATCGCAACTCAAGGTGCCCTTGTGGTAATCGATCACGATCTCGCCGGCACCAGCAACGCAGACCTTGCCCATCTGTCGGGCAACCAACGCCGCATGGCTTGAAACACCACCGCGCGTGGTGAGAATGCCGTCGGCTGCAATCATGCCGCGCAGATCTTCCGGACTGGTTTCAATACGCGCCAGAATGACGTGCTTGCCGTGTCGCGCCAATTCCTCAGCGCGGCTGGCGCTAAAGGCGATCTCACCGCATGCAGCACCCGGACCAGCAGGCAGACCCTTGGTCATGATGCGCCCCGCTGTTCGAGCCGCCTCATATGCCTTGCGCTCAAAGACCGGCTGCAGGAGCTGGTTCATCGCTTCCGGATCAGCGCTCTTCATAGCGTGCTCCGGTGTCATCAGGCCTTCCTTCACCATGTCATGCACAATCCGCACGTAGGCCAGCGCGGTGCGCTTGCCGTTACG
>CALQCP020000155.1 GCA_943329105.2 Chitinophaga pinensis
GTGCGCTGGATGTTTGGCCTGCAATCGCTTCCTGTTGATGCAACAGCCGTGCGCTTTGCGTGGGAGCGTTCCATCCCTACGTCTGCTTGGCTGTTGGTGTGTGTGTTGGCGCTACTGGTGGCGTGGGGCTCATACCGAAATGTTGCCATATCAACAGCAAAGCGTCGGGTTTTGTGTTCGTTGCGAACAATCACGATCATCTTTCTCGTAGCGCTGTTCTTGGGGCCGCTACTTGAGGTTCCACAAGAGTCGGTAGAGCCAGATTCGGTGATTATCTTGGCGGACAGAAGCCGTTCAATGGAAGTTGCGGACTTGAGCGATTCACTCAATGATCCCAAGTCGCGTGATGCGGCGTTGCGGGAGCTTGCCAGCAGTGATTCACCGTTCGCACTCATCGGCAACGAGCATCGCGTTGCGTGGTATGGATTTTCTGATGCCTTGACGCCACTGACACGCGCTGGCGATGGAAGTGTTGCTATTGGCGACGCTGTTGGGGATCAATCGCTTCTTTCGCGCTCGATTGAGCAAGCGCTGTCGCGCTCATCAGGGCGACAAGTGAGCGCGGTAGTCTTGCTGACAGATGGTCGCACCACCGATCCGCCCGATCGAAATCTGATTCGGCGGCTTCAAGCGGAAGGCGTCACCGTCTCCTCGGTTGTGTTGGGTGCAGATGTGGCGGTTGGCGATACGGCAATCGCCACTGTCCAGGCACCAAAACGTGCATTTTCCAAGGATATTGTTCCTGTTGAAGCAATCATTGAACGGCGTGGACCAGCACGGGCGCGCGCTTCGCGGGTTGAGTTGGTTGATACCGCTACGGGCACAGTATTGGACTTTGCCGAACTACCAGCAGGAACCAGTGTGACAGGCGAGCTTGCGCCGCAACGCGATACGGTGCAATTGGTAGCAAGCCCAGTAACCACCGGCGACGCGCGCTGGGAGGTGCGTGTTTCGGACTCACTGGTAGCAAACACAACAACTGATGGTCAACCACTACGAGATTTGTTACCCGTAAATAATCGACGCGCCGTGCCGATCACCTTGGTGGATCGGCCAATGCGAGTGCTGTACATCGATGGGTATCCGCGCTGGGAATATCGCTACCTCAAAAACTTGTTGCAACGCGAACAGACCATTGAGAGTTCCGTGATGCTGCTATCCGCTGACCGTGACTTTGCTCAAGAAGGCAACACACCAATCGCGCGGTTACCGCGGACACGTGAAGAGTTTGAGCGGTTTGACCTCATTGTGATCGGCGATATTCCAGCCACGTTCTTTACCGGCGAGCAATTGTTGGAAATGAAGCGCGCAGTGGCAGAGCGTGGTACTGGGCTTGCGTGGATCGGTGGATCACGGAGCACTCCACGAACGTGGCATGGCACATCAGCGGAGGAATTACTGCCGTTTACGGGGCCGTATGAACTGGAGCGCTTGTCTATGCCAGTCAATTTGTCACCCACGCCACTCGCCGCGCGTCTTGGTGTGTTGCGGTTAGCTGATGATCCAAAGTCAGCATTTCCGGCGGAGCTGCTATCGACAGACGAGGGTTGGGCGCAATTGGAGTGGGCACAGCGCATTCCGATTCAATCACTCAAGCCTGCAAGTGAAATCCTTGCTGAGTCAGCACAGGAGATTGAGGGCGGCCATGCTCCATTGGTGGTGGGGATGCGCTACGGAGCCGGAAATGTGTTGTATGTAGCGACGGATGAGATTTGGCGTTGGCGGAACGGTCGTGGCGAAACATATCCAGAACGATTTTGGGTGCAGTTACTACGGTCGTTGGCGCGTCCATCATTGGGCATTGGTCGTGAGGAAGTACGCATTGCCATCGAGCCAGGTCGCGCAGTTGTTGGTGACACGGTACGAGTAGAGGTTGAGCTTCCTGCTGGTGCGCCGCCAGCGACGGTTGCGCTTGAAGCAATTCCTGAGGACTCGCGCGGATCAGCCGTTGATATCGTTGCAATGCCTGGTTTGAGCGGATTGTTTGTGGCAGCGTGGTCCCCAGAGCGTGAGGGCCGTTGGAAGATTCGCCCGCGCGATCCATCGTTGGCTGCGCGTGCTGGGGATGGCGCGATTCTTGAGGTCACCCGGAGTGACCGCGAGTTGCGCGATGCCGAGGCAGACCGGCCATTACTTGAATCACTGGCGCGCGAGACGGGTGGCCGGGTGGTTCGGCCAGCAGACGCGGCAGCATTGGTTCGTTCACTGCCAAACAGGTCTATTCGCACCGAAAACCCACTCCGCGATCCCATTTGGAATAGCCCACTCGCACTTGCAATACTGATGTCACTCTTGGCTTCTGAATGGATCATTCGGCGAAGTGCGCGACTGATTTAAACAACGATGAACGGCACTCCTCCAACTCCAGAAGCCACCACACCCACCAGCAGTGGAGTGTTGGTTGCACTCGTTAACACCCGGTTGGCAATTCGCCGCGCGCTGGTGATCGAGCGGTTGTCGCAAGCGATTGCATTTGGGTTGCTTGCCATTGTTGTGGCGGTAGTACTTGACCGATTACTTCGGTTGCCACCATTCATTCGGGTCATTGAATTGGCGACGCTTGTTGGAGGTGGATTTGCTTGGTTTGCACTCAAGGTGTTACCTGCGTTTCGATTCTCACCATCACTGGTGGAGGTTGCACTGTGGCTTGAACGTGGAAGCGCTTTAGCGCGCGGGAAACTGGCGGCGGGTGCTGATTTGGCACAGTCGCCGGTCACACCAGGGCGCGCTATCAGCCCATTGACCTCCATGGTGATTGATGAAGCACAGGCTGTTTCCCATAAAGCAACGTATCAACGTGTCAACCAACAACCTGTAAAGCGCGCCGCAGCAGCGGCAGCTTTCGCGGTTGCCACACTGGTGCTGCTGGTGATCTTTGCGCCCGAGACATCAAAGACAGCGTTACTTCGTTTAATGACTCCGTTTGCTGATATTCAGTGGCCCGCCCGCACGATGGTGGAGCCAGCCATGGCTTCGTTGGTTCATCCACGTGGTGTTGCACTCTCATTGCGTGCGCAATCAGTACGCGGTGACGCAGCTGATATGCGAGTGGAGGCGGAGTACCGGCTACTGCGCGACGGCGATGGTGAGTGGCGCAAAGTGCTTCTATCTGCTCAGCCTGATGGTGCCTTTGAGCGTTTAGTGGAGACCGACGGCGAGTCGATTGAGGTGCTCTTTCGCACAGAGGACATGGAGACACTGCCGATCACCATTCGGCTTGTTCCACCACCGGTCGTTGAGTCAGCGCGCGCAGTTGTGACACCACCGCCGTACCTGAGCGGCAAAGTGGATGTTCGAACTATTGAGCTTGGAACGGGAACTGATCGGCGCGCTACGGTGTCGCCGCCGGTACTCACTGGATCAACCATCACCATTGACACAGTGATGCGCGGCACGAGCGCTGTTCCAGTAGAACTATCCGCCCATGCTTTGTGGCTGACAGAAACCATCTCTCTTGTTGGAGCGGATGGGGCACAGATCACTCCGCAGTTCATGGTGGATGGCACCGATCAGACACACTGGAGCATGAGCTGGGTTGCCAATGGTCGCGGTGTGTTGGAATTGAAACCACGTGGCACGGATGGCATTTTGCCCTCAGAGCGAATTGCATTTGAGATACCAGCAATTGATGACGCGCCTCCAACAATCACCATTGTCGAACCCACCGCTGATGAAACCGTGACACCAGCCGCTACTCCACTGGTTGTTGCAGAGGGTCGAGATGACTTTGGCGTGAAGCGATCATGGATTGACGTGTCGGTGATTCACAACGATGCGCCACCACGCCGTGTTTCAATGGTCGAAGGGTCGCAAGGAACGAGCGCACGTGTGGAAACAACCTTGTTGCTTGCAGAATTTGCTGTGGAACCAGGCGACCGTGTGGTGTGTGTTGGAAATATCACTGATGCATTTGAGAACAACGGATCACCACGACCAGCCGTGGTGAGTTCACCCCGGGTATTTCGGGTGATTTCCGCCAGTGAATTATCTGCGCAGGTGCGTTCGCGCCTTGGGCAAATGCGCGAGGCGGCCGGTCGATTGCGTGAGGAACAAGCTGGCATTGCTGATGCGATGAAGGATGTTGCCGAGCGAACCAAGACGAATGGCGCCGCAGCAACCGAGGCGGAGCGAGCACAGATCGCTGGGTCTGAAGGTCGAATGGCGGATCGAATCGCAGCGTTCGAGCGCTCCTTGGTGGAACTTTCATCAAAGTTAGAACGCAACAAGACGGACGGTGAAGGACTTTCAGAGACCATTCAAGAGGCAAGCGAGCTGGCGCGCACCGCATCGCAGCGCTCACAAGAGAGTGCCACAGCCCTCCCAGATCCGGCACTTGTTGCCAAGGCGGCCGAGCGCGCCAGTGAGTCAGAGAGTGCCCTGGCAGACCTGGAAACAGCACTGCAGCGTGATCGAGAAACCGCAGAACTCACTCGCCGTATTGACAAACTTGCAGAACGTATTGATGCTGCAAGTAAGGACACTCGCGCGGCCGCGGAGAAGTCTGTTGGAAAGCAGCGCAACCAACTTTCGGAAGAAACCAAAGCATTGATGGATCGGTCGGCGCAGGCGCAGCGCGAAGCAGCAGCAGAGGCGCGCGCGCTGGCGGAAGACCTGGGAAAGCGCGCTGAAGAAATTCAAAAACAAGACAAACCAGACGAAGGCGCAGCAGAAGCGATGCGCGAGGCCCAGCAGGAGGCGGACGACCGTGGTTTAGCGCGGCAACTTGAACAAGCAGCGCAGCAAACCGAGCAAAATCAGATGCAAGGTGCGCAGCAATCGCAGCAGCAAGCACAACAAGCCGTGCAGGCAATGCAGCAGGCGATGAAGAATCAAAGCAAGCGGCGTACCGAAGAGCTCGAGCGGCGGATCACCGATGTGGTTGACGCACTGCGCTCGCTCTTGGGAACGATTGAGACAAACACGCTCACCATGCAGAAGTTGAGTGCTACGGACGTGGCGGAGGTATCTCGCCTTGCCAAGCTCATGTTGCAACTCTCCCGGAATGCATCAGGAATCGCAGAGAATGCTGGCGCTGCGGGGCAACCAATGCGCCGCGCCACCACATTGATCATTCGTGGGGCTGAGCAGTTTGATGGCGTAGCGGCGTCTTTGCGAAAGGACACGGCAGACGTGGCACAGGCGCAAGAATCGCTCGATGCCGCGCGCACCTCGATCCAAGAAGCACTTGCTTCTGCACAGAAGGCGAAGAACGACGCTGAGAAGGATGCTGAAAATCTTCGTCGTGAAGAACTTCGTGGCGTGTATGAGCAAGTATTGGAGCGACAGCGGAGTGCACGTAGTGGCGCGGAGGCGATCGTTCCAGCGCCAGGAAAGACTCTTGACCGACGTGGATTTGTTGAAAGCAAGCGAATTGCGGCTGAGCAGGCAACCGTGACAGGGTTACTCACCACCATTGGTGCACGCGGGGATGTTTCAGGTAGTGAGTTGTATGCCTCAAGCAATCAAGAAATGATTTCAGCCAGCACGCTGGCCGAGCAAGACCTCTCTGCATCAGCAGTTTCACAGCGAACCGTGTTGGTGCAACGAGAGGTAGAAGCGTCGTTGGCATCACTCATTGAGGCGCTTGCTGATCCACCAGAGGCCGATGATCCATTTGCGGAGGCCCCAAAGGAAGCTGGTGCTCAACAACCACCCGGCGGCGGATCAATGGCTGGTGCGCCGCGTGTTCCACCAATGGCTGAACTGCGCCTCTTGCGCAACATGGCACAGCGCGTCCTTGATGACACCAAGAGCGCGAGCGAGCTACCAGAGGCTGATCGAATGGCCTATTTAGCGCGAATCGCTATGCGGCAGAAGCGACTGACAGAACTCGGTGAGCGCTGGGTAAAGGCGATGGAAGAGCAATCACGTGCACCAGATGTGAATATGGAGTCACCAAACAACGGCGACGTGCCGACTACAGGTGGCTCGGATGCAGGAGGAAAGCCATGATGAATCTGAGCATGTATGTATTCAGCCTGTGCATTGCGGTGGCGCCACCGGCACCAGCACCAATTGCGCCACCAGTCCCAGCCCAACCACCAACACCATCTGCTGCCGACAAGCCGCCGTCCCTTGATGAAGCGCTTGGACTTGGTGACGGCGCA
>CALQCP020000156.1 GCA_943329105.2 Chitinophaga pinensis
CACCTTTGGGAAGCCAATGCCTGGGTCGCTCGCAAACGCATTTCGCATGCGATCGGTGCTGCGGGCTTCAATGGTGAGGTTGGTTTCGCGGCGCAGTTCCTCGCGGAATTCAGCCACAATTTCCATGGGGCTGAAACCACTCTTTGCCAACCGCTCCTCAGTGAGTCGGGCGACAAAGGCAAGCGCCTCCATATCAGCCTCAATCTGATTCGCTGCATCGGGGCGCAGCAACTTGATGACCACCTCCGAACCATCCTTCCAGATGGCGCTGTGCACTTGCGCCATGCTGGCAGCAGCAAGCGGCTCGGGATCGATCCACTGGAACAGATCGTCAGTACGACCCTTTAGTTGTTCATCAAGCGCAGCACGAACGCGGTCAAAGGGGATCTTTGGGCAGTCAGCCTGCAGACGCGCAAATTCGTCAGCCAGCGCATCGGGAATCAGGTCGCGGCGCGTGGAAAGAATCTGCCCGATCTTGATGAAGGTTGGCCCAAGTTCCTCCATCGCCTTGCGCAAGCGCACCTCAAGCGGCGCGGAGGACAGGTCGATCGTTCCATCCCGGCTGTACAACCAGTCCGCATTGGCCTTCCGCAGCGGCGAGAAGCCACTCTTGGAGATGAACGTTGCAAACCCATAACGAGCGAGTACCCCAATGACTTCACGGTACCTCTGTGCATTCTTGAGGCGCCTAGTGAGTGGGATGTCCATAGCATTCAGCATCCGAGGATTCTAACGATCTACCCGCTGTAACTGTTGCCTCAACGAAACTGGCTAATCTTGCGCATGGCTGCCATGGCTGCCGGCGGCGCGCCGCGGCTTGCATCCTCAAGCGATCCGGGTTCCTTCCGAGCCTCTTGCAGCAATTTCCCCAACTGTGCGTCAAGCGCAAAGCGCCACCGTTGGAAGAACGATTCCAATTCGTGCCGACTGAATCGGCTCATCGGGTCGTTCAGACCGCTCTGTGCCACGGCCCAGTCGATGAGTTTGCTGCCGCCATCAAAGCGGTACAGGGCAAACGTGTTCTTGAGGCGCCTGCCCACCGGAATGAATGGATCGGTGGCGGCATCGGGCAGGGCAATCATCATGTCTTCTGGCTTGCTTTTGGATATTTCACCCAGCCAGCCAGCGTCTGCCCGAGCGTGCATGTCGGCCAACGTGGGGCTTGAAGATGCTGCAGCCGCAAGTGAATCGGTCTCCACATGCTCCAGTTCAGCCAAACTTGCCAAGACCGTCTTCTCCCCAACATTCGGGAATCGAATCCAAATGCGCCGATCGGGTCTCCCCTCGCGGGTGATGACTTCGATCTTGGCGATGGACCCGACGCCCCATTCGGGGCGCTTGCAATGGCGAACTTTCTCGCCGATTTTGAAGGATGTCGTCTGCGGCATAGTGTCAGCTGAAGGTAATGGCTGAAGATCCGACCGATGGATCAACATTGGTGCCCGCACGCAACGATGGGGCGATCCGGGTCGCGCATCTATTGCTTCTGGGCACTCGCACCATTCCAAGTTTCAGGAACAGGTTAGAGTGTAGCGCATGAGTCGCACTGTCAACGTGGTGTTCCTTGGGGACATTAACGGCGCCCCCGGGAAGGCCGCCTTAGAGAAATTCCTGCCGGTCCTGCGTGAGCGCTGGCAGCCGGATGTACTCATCGCCAACGCTGAAAATGCCAGAAATGGCTCAGGATTGACGCCGGAACTGTATCGAACCTTCCGTTCGTGGGGCATCGACGCCATCACCCTCGGGGACCATGTATTCCGGGATCCCAAGATCGTGCCCATGCTGGAAAACCCAGAAGAGCCGATCGCGCGCCCCGCAAACCTGTCGAGCCGCTCCCCCGGCAAGCGATGGACACGCATTGCGGCATCGGGCCGCCGCACCCGTGACATCTATGTGTGCACGGTGTTGGGTCGCATCTTCTTTCCGCTTCCCGCCAATGATCCATTTGCTGCCATTGATGAAGTGATCGCTTCGATCCCGGAGCGCCGCCCCATCCTGATTGTGGAAGCGCACATGGAAGCAACCAGTGAGAAGGCGGCGTTGGCATCGTGGTGCGATGGCCGTGCCGGTCTGGTGGTTGGTACGCACACGCATGTACCGACAGCGGATGCGCGCATTCTCAAGAAGGGAACTGGCTTCATCACGGATGTTGGCATGTGCGGTCCGTATGACTCAGTGATCGGGCGTGATATCGATGCCGTCATCCGGCATATGACCACTGCCTTACCCGTGCACTATGAAATGGGTCAGCATGACGCGCGCGTTTGTGGCGTCTTTGTAGAAATCAGTGAAGACACTGGATTGGCGAATCGAATCGAACGGATTGAACTCAGCGCTCAGTGAACACTGCTAGCGCGCCACGGCTGAGCCCCACGCGCCGCCACCGGGCGTCTCCACTTCAAATGCGTCGCCTGGCGCCAGATGGGCCGTGCATATTCCAGGCAGTTCCACCTTTGATCCGTCGGCGCGCAGAATGCGTTGCAGGCCAGGCACACCATCGCCGCCGCCAGTAGTTCCACTTGGACCGTGTGTGCGCCGTTGTGCTGCAAAGCACACGTCGCATGGCGCCAGCACGCGAATGCGTCGAATCATTCCAGCGCCACCATGATGCGCACCGATTCCGCCACTGCCATGACGAATGGCCAACCGTTCCAGTACCACCGGCGAGCGCAGTTCCATCGTTTCAGGATCGGTGAGGCGCGTGTTGGTCATGTGCACGTGAACAGCATCGGTCCCAGCAGCAGTACTGATGGCGCCCGCGCCACCGCCCAGCGTCTCAAAGATGCTGAAATCTTGGTTAGCAATCACCACGTTGTTCATGGTTCCTTGGCTTGCCGCGGCAACTCCAAATGCTCCCAGTACTGCATCAACCACACGCTGACTTGTCTCTGTGTTGCCAGCAAACACCGCTGGGCAACGGGTTGGGTCTGCATGAAATTCCGGGTTGAGAAGTCCGCGCGGAATCACCAACTCCACTGGCTCAAGAAATCCCTCGTTCAGTGGCGCGCGGTGCTCATCAAGCGCTTCGTCCATCCCGGCCAAGACACGCAAGGCATAAAGGACTGCACTACGAACAACGGCGATCGGCGCGTTGAGATTTCCGGAGTGAACACTTCCGGAACCGGTGAAATCAATGCGCAATCCGTTGGGGGTGCGATCAATCCGAACGCATATTGGTGTTCCATCATCAAGGAGTTCCGTGCGCGCAAACCCGGTAGCGGGAACGCGCGCGGCTACGGAGCGGGTGCGTGTGGCGCTCCGCGCGAGCAATGCGTCGATGGCCGCAGTCAGCGCGTCGCTGCCTATTGCACGTGCCAGTCCGGTGAACGCAGTGGCACCTGCGTCGAGTGCGGCGATCGCAGCGCGCACGTCGTCACAATTGAGATCCGGATCGCGCGAAGGGTAGGGCGCGGTTGCCAACGCATGGCGTAGTGCAGCTTCATCAAGTGCGCCACCAAGCGCCACGCGCATTGGAGGAAACACCACGCCTTCTTCAGCAAGCGTGCGTGCGTCCGGCGGCATGGAACCCGGGCGAATTCCACCGATTTCTGCATGGTGTGCCCGAGCTGCCACGTAAGCAATGCGGCGCCCAGCGTCGTCATGGACTGCACGTACTACGGTGATATCCGGAAGGTGCGATCCACCAAACGCGGGATGGTTGGTCAGGATCACTTCGCCCGGCTCAATGGCGCGCAGCGCAGCAATGGAGCGTACGCATGCTCCGAGCGCACCCAAGTGCACCGGAACGTTGGGGGCGTTCGCACACAGTTTGCCGTCGGCAGTGAGAATTCCACAGGAAAAATCCAACCGGTCCTTGATGTTGACGCTGCGGGCGCTGCGTGAAAGGATCGCCGCCATCCATGAGGCGATCGCCGTGCACCGCGCGGC
The DNA here is from genome assembly GCA_943329105.2 of Chitinophaga pinensis. Lineage (GTDB taxonomy): Bacteria > Planctomycetota > Phycisphaerae > Phycisphaerales > SM1A02 > UBA966. The sequence goes on from CALQCP020000156.1 coordinate 3,889, forward strand.
CACCACGTCCATTGGAAGCACCGTGATGTTTGCCACCGCGGATGTACGGACGATGTTCAGGACGCCCGATGCTTCCATCGACGCTTGCCATCCGGTGTCGATGACGATCGTGGCACCGGGTTCAACAATGAGAGCTGGTCCATCTACCATCACGCCGGGCAGCAATCGCTGCTCATCAGTGATGCCAGCGCCGTCGAGTTTCAGGACGGTTCGGACCGCAGCATCCATCATGCCGGTCGGTGGCACGACTGCAACCACTGCACGTACCTCTTCAACCTCCGGATCCGCACTTCCAGGGTCGCGGCCAAACATGGCGCGGAAGCGGTCAACAAATCGAGCGCGAATGTCGGCTGCGGTGAACTCGCCGCCGTCAATGGGTAGTTCCACGTCAATCGTTCCCGCCTGACCCGGCGAGCGAACCACGGCAGTCGCCCGTGTGAGACATGCTGCATTTCCAGCGTCTTTTAGACCCTTGTGCGCCGTAGCGGTCACTTCCTGCAGGGCGGCGCGCAGCGCGTGGCCGTCGCCAAGTGCAGCGCGGAATGGAACTGTGGCGATCGCTTGACGCGGCGCCGTGAGCGCGCCCTCGCCACTGACAAATCCGGCGTGCGGCAGCACTACCACGTGGGCGATGCCAAGTGCCTCGGCAACGGCACAGCCGTGCTGACCACCAGCGCCACCGAAGACAGCAAGTGTGAAGGCGCGGGGATCGTGACCTTGAACTTCCGTCACCGCACGCACTGCACTGGCCATGTGCTCATTCGCCAACGCAAGAAATTCCCGCAGCATGGTGAATCGATCGCGCCCGCTACTCATGGCCTCTCGGTCAGCGGCTTGCTCGGCCGCCGCACGGTGTAGTGGGAGCGAAGCCATTCGTTCCGGCAGTCGACCCAAGAGCAGGTTGACATCAGTCACCGTGAGTGGCCCACCATAACCGTAACACGCGGGCCCGGGATGGGCACCCGCGCTCTCTGGACCAACAAAGAGTCCATCAACTGTGGCTCGACAAATGGATCCGCCGCCTGCTGCCACGCTGTGCACATCAATGGCAGGACTGGCAATGGTGATGCCCGACACGGTGGATGTTCCACGCATAGCAATGCCCGACCGATCCACACCCGCAACATCAGTACTGGTACCGCCCATGTCAAAGGTGATCGCTTGCTCCACTCCAGCCAAGGCAAGCGCAGTGCGCGCCGCGGCGCACCCCATCGCTGGGCCACTAAGAAGGCTGTCTTTCGGGCGATAGTGAGCAATATCTGACACACCGCCAGCGCTGTTTGCGGCGTACATCTGTGCTCGCGGAAGCGTCGCTGCGATCCGTGCAAACAAGCCGTGCACCGCGCTACTGAGTGCCGCATCAACCGCGGCTGTTTGCCCGCGTGCTAATAGGATGGGAATACTGGCAACCGCAGAGCCCATCGCAATGCGTTCGAACCCTTCTTCGCGCAAGATGCTGGCTACTTGCAGTTCATCGTGCGGCGCGCGTGGCGCGTGCAGTAACGCCACCGCTGCATGGCGAAATCCAGCAGCGCGTGCGCGACGAGCTTCACTCCGGACATGTGCCTCATCAAGAGCCACGGTGACACTTCCATCCGCTCCTCGGCGACCACGAACACTGAAGACACCGCGCACAACGGTTGGCGGCAAGCGTGGTACCAAGTCAAACAATCCCAGACGCTGTTGTGTACCGATGGCAAACAATCCCTCCAAGCCTTCATTGACGAATGCAGCGACCGGATCGGTGTTGCCCTCAAGTAGGGCGTTGGTTCCGCGTGTGGTTCCCACGCGTAGTTCCAGCGCACCAAGCGGCATTCCGGGCGGAGTTCCGGACATCAGTCGCGCTGCGAGCACCGGCGCTTCTTCGCCAGATTTCAAGTCGAAGCAGGTCGAATCGGTTTCTGCGGGCGAATCAACTCCTCCCGGCGAATTCTGTCCTGCAGACTGGCTAGTCCATGGAATGGTTGCTACAAAGCAGTCGTTCGTGCCGTACGCGTGCAACACCGGATATTCCGAGCCGTCCGCAGTCACCACGGTCATCCCGATCAGTGCTGGCGTCGCCCAAGGGGGCAGGGCGGTCAATCGGTACTGGGGATGAGCCGTCCCGGTAGTTGTGGAACTGCCAACGCGTGTTGCCAGCGTTCGCACCCGTCCGTCCGTCAAGATCTTGATTCTGCGCCGCGTTCCATCCGGGGCA
>CALQCP020000157.1 GCA_943329105.2 Chitinophaga pinensis
CAGACCCTCAAGGCGATGCGCCTGCTGCTTCGCTTGACGAAGCAAGAAGGCAGTGCGCCGACGGATCACTTCCTTGCGGTGCGCGATGTACAGGTCCACCAAGTTGCGCAAGGGCAACGTGCGTGGCTGACCGTTGACAAGCGCAATGTTGATGATTGAGAAGGTGTCTTGCAGCGGAGTGAACTCATAGAGTTGCTTCTCCACTACCGCTGGGTCGGCGTTCTTCTTCAGCACCACCACGATGCGCGTCTGCGCGTCGCGGCCGGAGTGATTCTTGACGTCGGCGATTTCAGGAATGCGATCGTTCCGGCTGGCATCGACGATCTTTTCGATCAGATTCGACTGCACCACTTGGTAGGGGATTTCGTCAATGACGATCGCGTCGCGCGTGCCGTCCTTCTCCAAATGCACCTTGCCGCGCACAGTGACCTTGCCGCGACCAGTGGCGTAGGCCTCTGCAATGCCACGTCGCCCCATGATCACGCCGCCGGTGGGGAAGTCTGGGCCAATGATGTGCTTCATCAGCTGATCGAGGCCAATGGTTGGATCATCAATGACCGCAATGATGGCGTCGCACACTTCGCCGATGTTGTGCGGCGGCATGCTGCTGGACATACCCACGGCGATGCCGCTCGAACCGTTGACGAGCAGGTTGGGGAACTTCGCCGGGAGCACGGTTGGCTCCTGCAGGCGGTCGTCGTAGTTGGGCTTGAAGTCGACGGTTCCTTTGTCGAGATCCTCAAGGAGTGCCACCGCAGCGGCGGTCATGCGCGCTTCGGTGTAACGCATGGCGGCTGGCGGGTCGCCTTCGATCGATCCGAAGTTTCCTTGCTTGTCGATCAGGAGTGCGCGGGTCTTCCAGGACTGCCCAAGGTTCACCAGCGTCGGGTAAATCACGCTCTCGCCGTGGGGGTGGTAGTTACCGCTGGTGTCGCCGCAGATCTTGGCACACTTGATCTGCTTGCGCCCCGGGCTCAGATTCAGGTCATGCATCGCCACCAAAATGCGACGCTGCGAGGGCTTGAGACCGTCACGGACATCGGGCAGGGCCCGGTCCATGATGGTGCTCATGGCGTATGTGAGGTAACTGTCATGCAGCTCGCGCTCGATCTCAATATCGACGAGGCGATCTGCCGGTGGAACGGTGGTTTCTGGTGTCTCTGACATACGGGTTTCCGAGGCGCGGAGTGTACCCGAAACGGCAGAAATTGACGGCGCGCCACGGAAATGCACGCGTATAGATTTGACCGAATTTCCAGTTGGATTTCTGCTGTTCTGCCGTTCAGCGCTCAGTCCAACGTCTCACACCTTCTCAAGCCAGACGAGCCACTCCATATTCCCCGGCACGCCTTTCTTTTTACTGGTCTTTCCGCCTACTAACGGGCTTGGTGTGCTGCCCAAGACACGCGCGCCGAGCGCCAGCATTTCGGCTTCAACGCGCGCCACCACGCCGGGTGCGCGGTCGTGCGGAAGGAAGCCGCGTTCGAGCCATTCCTTCTCTGCATCGCGGAGTTCATAGTGGGGCTTGACCAGCGAAACGATGCGCCCGCCCGGTGCAAGCCAGGTCAGCGCTACCGGAATGGCCAGTCGCTGCGGGGTCCACGCTAAGTCAACCACCACTAAGTTCACGCCGCCAACCGGTGGCACAGCGTGCAATGCATTGGTGCGCTCGCGCGTTTCAACACGGGGATCTTGACGAAGTTTCCACGCCAGCGTTCCATAGCCAGTATCGATAGCAATCACATGTGCTGCGCCGCGCTGCAACATGCAATCGGTAAATCCGCCGACGTTGCAACCAAAGTCCGCGCAGCGCAGACCGGTGACACTCAACTGAAATTCATCAAGTGCATGCGCAAGCTTGGCTCCGGCGCGTGAGACGAAAGTCGATCCTGCATCGCCGTCAGCCACGGTCAGACCTTCACGCCTACAACGGCAATTCCCGCGCGATCCGCCGCCGCAAGCACCGCCGGTCGGTCCACCAAGATCACTCGTCCGGCGCCGACTGCCACGCATCCCGCGCCAGCTTTCGCCAGGCTTTCGATGGTCTGTACGCCAATCGTTGGGACATCGGCGCGCATGTCGTGGCCTGGTCGCGCTGTCTTCAGGAGCGTCCATCCGCGTGCTCGGCACAGTTCGCCGCTGCGCGCGATCATGGCATCGGTTCCTTCCACGGCTTCCACTGCGATCACATCGCGATCGCGCACGCTGATCGCTTGGCCGATATCGAGCCCGCCCACCTTCTCAAGGAGGGGCCAGCCAAAGGCGATGTCACCCTGTGCGCGTGCATCCGGCTGCACGCGGCCCATTGGGCCCTCGCTCGCCATGTGGTCGGGGATATAACGGGTCGAGTCGATGAGAAGCACTCCTTGGGTGGCGAGGTCGTCGGCCACCGCTCGCAAGAGGGTAGCGCTGCGCCGATCATGGCGCAGCTTTCGTAGCCAGAGATCGATGGTTCGAAAGTCCGGAATATCGCGTAGCGCCTTGAGCTTGGCCCAACGCTCATGCATTTGCTGCTTGCTGACGCGGCCCACCATGGTGACTTCGCGAACGTCGGCGCGGCGAAACAGCCGAATCCACTTGCCCATCTGCAGAATGCCAGCTTCGTGAAATTCGTCGCAGAGTTCCGGTAGGCCGGGCATCCATTGTCCGCGCAGACCCACGCAGTAGATTCGCTTTCCCTGAGCACGCATGCCACGCGCCACCAGGAAGGGCAGCGTTCCCTGTCCAGCAATGATGCCGACGTGGTCGGTCACGCGCGCGGGCCCTGTTGAGTAGGCGTGGTCGGGTGCGCTGGCGCCGTCGCGTTACCGAGGTCGGCGCCGGGGTGCACATCACGCCCAGCATGCATCGGTAGGAACGACGCGGCGTCGTGCGTGCCCGGCTCATGCGCCAGCAATGCATCGATCGCTGCGGTGCCAGTGGTGACCACGCTGAGTACCCCGCGGATCGCTGGGCGCACAAAGCGGTGCTGAATACCGTGTTCAATCATTACCACGAGCGGGTCATAGTAGTTGTCGTGATTGACAATCGCGATCGGCTTGTGGTGATCGCCGAGTTGCCGCGCCACGAGCACCTCAAAGAATTCCTCATAGGTGCCGAGACCACCCGGAAGGACCACGTATCCGTCGGCGCGGTCCATCAAGATGCGCCGGCGCTGTTGCATGGTGTCGACCACCACGAATTCATCGCAGCCCGTCCAACCCTGCTCAAGGTCCATGAGTTTGTGCGTGATCACTCCGATCACCCGACCGCCGCGTTCTTTGGCCGCACGCGCGCAGGCGCCCATCAATCCGATGGAACCGCCGCCGTAGACGAGCGCAATACCGCGCTCAGCAAGCGCATGTCCAAGGTCGCGGGCGCCCTCGGTGAAGTGCGGCTCAAGGGCGCCGCTCGAGGAGCAATAGACAGTGACGGATTTCATCACGGAAAGTATCCCCGATTCTGCTGCCGGACGCGGATACGCTTGGGACATGCAGGACGCTGGAACAAACGCCGTGCTGGCCGTCATCGCCGCCGCCGCAGCAGCAGCGCTGGCATCAGCGGTGATGACATTGATTCTCATTCGCCTTGGGCACCGGGCGGGCGTGCTCGATTCTGCCGGGGTCGGTGGTCACCGCAAGGAACTACGACCGATCCCCAACATTGGTGGCGTGGCTATCACTTGGTCTGTTCTGTTGCCGATTGCCGCGGCGCTGACGGGTGCGGCCAGTATTGGCGCTGATCGGTTGGCGGAATGGCTGCCACCGTTTGCGGAAAGTGCACGGCGATTTGCTGGCAACGCGCAACCCGCGTGTGCCATTCTCATCGGGGCAGCAGTGTTGCACATCATGGGCCTCCTTGATGACCGCCGCGCTCTTCCTGCGTGGCCGAAACTACTGGTGCAATGCGCAGTGGCGGTCGGCGTGGCGTCACTTGGTGGCGTGCGTGTCCTCATGCTTCTTGATACGCATGTGGGTGGACCGTGGCTCTCGGTTGCGCTCAGTGCCACCTTCATGGTGGCGATCGTGAACGCGGTGAACTTTCTTGACAACATGGATGGTCTTGCGGGGGGAGTGTCGTTCATCGCGGCGGCAGCATTCTGTACGGCCGCGTGCATTTCCCGACAGTGGGCCACGGCGGCGGTGCTCGCGTTACTTGCGGGTGGCCTCTTGGGATTCTTGGTCTTCAACTTCCCGTGGCGCGCGACGCGTCCAGCACGCATCTTCATGGGCGATGGTGGATCGCTGCCTGTTGGATTCTTGTTAGCAGCACTTGCTATCCAAATCACCTTCACAGCGCCCGAGGATCCGGAATACGCGCTCGGCGCACGCTGGTACGGAGTGCTGACACCGCTGGTGATCTTGACGGTTCCGCTCTATGACTCAGTGATCGTGACCCTGCTGCGCTTGGGGCAGGGGAAGAGCCCGATGGTTGGAGATCATCAGCATTTCTCGCACCGTTTAGTGATGCGTGGGCTTTCGTCGCGTGGCGCGGTGCTATTGATTTGCGCGCTGGCAACCACCTGTGGAATCGGCGGGCTACTACTTGGTACGGCAGCGCCGTGGCAGGCGGTACTGATTGGCGCGCAAACCATCATGGTGCTGCTCACGGTTGCCGTACTGGAACAGCCGATGCTTGCGCAGATGCGCACCGGGGTTGATCGATGAACGATGGCGCGGGAATTTCGGCGGATACGAATGAGCCGTCGCGTGGCGCGGTGGCGGTCGCCGCGGTGGCGTGCATTGCAATCGCAGGCATGCTTTCCTGGCGCGCCTTGGTTGGTCAGCCGCCAAGCCTGTGGTTTGATGTGGACCCCACATCCGATCCATTTCCATTCGCAGGTATCGCGCCGTCCACTGGTTTGATCCTTGACGCGTTGACGTTGGTGTGTGCGTGCGTGGCCATTGTTTCAGTACGCCGCGGCATCGATCGCGTGGGTGCTCTCTTGGTGGTGCTGGCATCCATTGGTGCTATTCCGGTGGTGTTGCATGGATTCAATTCACCCGACCACCTGTGGCGCGGCTTGCAATGGATGTCCGCCATGGGCTGCGCGGCGGCGCTGGTTGCAGCGCTGCGCGCTATGCCGCCGGAGCGTTCGCGTGCCACGCGAGCAGTACTCGTTGGCGTGTTGCTGGCCGCGATCGTTCCGATCGCGTGGCATGGGGTGCTGCAGGTGTGGCAGCAGCATCCCGCCATGGTGGAGGAGTTCCGCGCGCATCGGCCGGAGATCCTTGCCGCGCGCGGTTGGCCGGAGGGATCCCCACAAGCACTCACGTACGAACGTCGACTGATGCAGCCCGAGGCAACCGCGTGGTTTGGACTTTCCAATGTGGCATCGAGCGCCTTCGCTGCAGGCGCTTTGGCATTTGCGGGCGCTGCTATCGCGCTGCGTCGCGTGCGTCCGGCTGGCGCGTTCTTACTCGGCCTGGTGGCGGCGGTGTCTGCGCTCCTGGTGGTTGTCAACGGATCGAAGGGTGCACTGCTCGCCCTGCTGGCTGGCATAGTGTTCGCCGTGTGGTGTGCTTGGCGTGCGCCAAGCGCGCGAACCTGCGTGCGGATTGCCACAACGTTCGTCGTGTTGGTCTTGGTGGCGGTGCTTGTGCGTGGTTGGATCGGCGAGCGGTGGTCGGAGCGAAGTTTGTTGTTCCGATCGCACTACGTGACGGCTGCAACGCAGATGGTCAGCGATCATCCATGGCTAGGCGTTGGACCAGCGGGGTTCGGAGAGTCCTATTTGCTGGCGCGGCCGGATCGGTCACCAGAAGAAGTGCAGAGCGCACATGCCGCATGGGCGGATTGGTTGGCGTCCATGGGGGTGTGCGGCACCGCGTGGATCGTGTTGTTTGGTGCACTCGTAGCGCTTGCGGCGCATGGAACAGCGGCTCCGCCCAGCGCCGCGCCGCGTCGTGCGAGCAGCGACGCAGCCGCCGCATCGGTACCGCTGCGTATTGGATCATTCGCGTGGAGTCGGGGGCCAATCATCGCCGCGGTAGTGGTGCTTGCGGCTTCGCTGATGGCGATCGTTCCGGAGTTTGAC
>CALQCP020000158.1 GCA_943329105.2 Chitinophaga pinensis
GCCTCGCCCGCGCGCAGCATCTACAGCAACTCCTGGTGGAACGGCTACGCCGATCCGTACTACGACACCGGCGGATTCCCAGGCCGCGATCCGAACCTAAACGTTCCGATGGCTGACGATCCCAAGACCTACGGTTGGGCGCCCGAGGCGTACACCTACACCGCGCGACCCGCGTACTGGGATCTTGGTCCGAACGTCCATCCCGCAGCGGGCATGTTCCCGGGTGGGATGGTCGGCGGCGCAGGCTTTGGAATGTCGATTGGTGCAGGTGGTGCTGGTGGTGCAGGCGGCGCTGGCGGCGCTGGTGGCGCTGGTGGCGCGGGTGGCGCTGGTGGCGCTGGTGGCGCGGGTGGCGCAGGTGGCGCACCATGAACGAAGACGTGGCGAGTGATGACTACCAAACGCTGCGCGCGCGACCGATTCTTGGAGTTGGTCGCGGTCGAATGATCGTGATCGCGTGCGCACTCGGTATTGTGTTTCCCGTTGCAATCATGCGCAGTCATGGCGATGCGTTGGTGGCACGGTGGTCCGCCACGCAACGCGCCGTTGACGGAAACACGTTCTGGGCATGGGCCGCATTCTTTGGAAGTCCGTTCTTCTGGTTCACGGCATCAGTGATCGGTTTCGGTGTGGCAGCGGCATTCAATTGGAGTAACACCGCGCGCTGGACTGGCATGATGGCCCTTGGAGTGATGTGGTCAGGGCTTGCTGATATCGCCGTCGCTGGCGAAGCACTCGGCACTGCCACTGTTGGTGCCGCCGCGTGCGTGATGACACTCTGGCAACCGCGCCTCTGGCCGTTCTGCGCCGCGCTGGCACTGGTGACGGCCACTGGGCGCATGATTGCCTCCGGAAGTTCGGTGTCCGCGGCAGTGGTTGGAATCTTCCTGGGAGTCATGGGAGTCCTCATCATTGAGTTCGGCTGGTACGCCGCCGCCCCGCGAACCCCCCCAATTCGGGGCGCAAACCCACAATCCTGACGGTCTGGATGGGGTTTCGCGGCTGCCCCCGGCGCGTTGGCGTGCCCATCAAATCAAAATATTTACAAGGAAGTAACGAGGAAACAATGCACGGCCCCGGTACGTAAGGCACTATGAGGTCGGCCTGCGTGCGCGGCCAATCGGACAGGAGGTCCAATCATGTCAACGAATCCGCACCATCGGCGCCACGGTCATGACGACATCGAATCTGCTCCACGCGTTCGCGCTGCAGAGTCGCTCTTCTCTCGCGCTAACCAATTCCTTGCTGCAGTCTGGAACGCGTCCGATGCCGGCATGTGTATCACCGCGGGATGTTCAGAGTGTGGCGCCTTGGAATTCCGCCGCGCGCTTGCAACGCTTGACGGACTATCGCCAGACGCCCCGCTCACCACACCCGTCGCACTGCTCCCGGAGGCGCCTGGTCCACTCGCGAGTGCGCTTGCCTCTGTTGACTTTGGCCTCTTGCGCCTGACCCCGCGTTGGTACGACGCGCTTGATATCGCACTCTTCTACGTGCGCGACCGTGGCGAACTCCGCTTCGTGCTTGACGAATGGGTGCGGCGCGATGCAGTACCGACCCGCATCCTTGACTTGGTGCTGTTTCGCCACGTCCGCTACGGCTTTCCCGACGCGCGACTCACCGACCTCTGGCTTGAACTTTGCCTAGACGTAGCCGCAAACACCTGCGATGAAGGGCTTGTTGAAAGCCTCATCCTCACGTGCCCAGAACGAGTCGGCGCCGACCCACGCGCCTTCCGCGCTGCCATGGAAGCAGCCAATCACAGCGCGTGCGTGCGCGCGATTGTTGGTCGGCTTGGTGAATGTGCGTGACACACCCATTCCGGGATGAAGTAACGGCTCTCGATGGAGTAACGGCTCTCGATGGAGTAACGGCTCTCGATGGAGTAACGGCTCTAGGGAAAACGCAAACGCACTGAGCGAAAGTAGCCCTCGAGCTCGAGCGCAATATCCACCAGCTCCGGATCAAAGGCGCGACCGGACTCTGAACGAAGTAACTCGGTGACTTTCTCGGCAGTCCACGGCTCTTTGTAGGCACGCTTACTTGTCAACGCGTCGTAGACGTCCGCCACCGCAACGATGCGCGCAAAGAGTGGGATTTCCAAGCCGCGCAACGGCTTCGCCACCGGGATCGTGTCAATCTCCACCGGTAATTGCGCCATCATTGCTGCATTCACGCCGCCGGGGTAGCCGGTGCCATCCCACTTGTCGTGGTGATGGATAGTGACATCGCGCATGGCTTCGTCGTACGAGTTGTTGGCGTCTGCAAACAATCGTCCGCCGAGCACGGAATGCGTCTGCATGTGCCGGTACTCCACTTCATCAAGCTTGCCTGGCTTCTTCAGGATGCGGTCCGGAATAGCCACCTTGCCAACATCATGAACCATGGCCGCCATACGCAACTCATCGCGACGACGAAGGCGCTCTGATTCATCAACGTTGTGCAGGGCAGACCACTTGTCATACATGGCCACGGAACACTCGGCCACGCGCTGTACGTGAGCGCCGGTCTCCGTCGGGTCGCGCATCTCTGCGGTAGCAATGAGGCGCATGATTCCGCCGCGCACCAAATTGGCGCGCTCCACTGCAAGCGATGCCATGCCCGCAAAGAGTTCAAGCGCGGCCTCGTCGCCCGGTGTGAAGACCGCCACATCGGCGGACACTTTGCCGCGACCGCGTGCGTTGATCAGTTGCAGAACGCCCAGCACTTCATCGCGGACGCGCAATGGAGCAACCAACATGCTGCGCGTCTGGTACCCGGTTTGAGCATCAACCTGCGAGAGGAAGTGATACGGAAGCGAAGCATCAAGGTGCTGAACATCATCAATGCGCAGTGATTTACCTGTGGACGCCACGTAGCCAGCGATGGAAGTACTGTCGCGCGGCAGTACAACATCCGCAAGCGGCAAACGTTGCCCGGGCTGAAGTGCAGATTCGAGCGTGTCGTTCTGTGTGTAGACAAGTCGAATGCCGTCCGCCCCCGCCATCCAGATGGAGCCCGCATCGGCGTCGGTGAAGCCCCGAGCCAGGCGAAGCGCCTGATCCATGACTTCATTGAGGTCTTGAGCACATGCAAGTTTCGTACCCAGCGCGCCGACTTCTGCGAAGCGTTGACTCTCTTCGCCAAGCAGCTCATTCATCGCAAAGAGTTTGCGATTCGCAGCATCAACTTCCGCGTTGCGTCGCACCAGTTCTGCCTGGCTATTCGCCAAGGCGCGCATAGCACGATCGCGGTCGCGCTGCGCTCGACCCATGCGGGCGTGGTAACGAATGCGCGCCACCAGCTCCAGGGCATCGGGCAGTTTCACCAAGTAATCATTGGCACCGGCACCAAAGCACTGCTCCTTGATGACCGCGTCAGAATGCGAAGACAACACCACCAGCGGCGTATCGGCAAGATCCGGGGTCGCACGAATGCGGATGATCTGCTCCATGCCGTCAACGCCCGGCATCATCAAGTCTTGCAGGATGACGTCGGGGCGTCGGCTCAACGCCAAGGAGTAGCCGGTGTCGGCATCCTGCGTGGCGGTAAATTCGATGTCAGGGAACGGGGCCAGGAGTCGGCGCACCGCTTCGCCGATCATCGCCTGATCGTCTACAAGGAGGACGAGCGTCTTGGACTTCGATACTGGCTGTGCCGAGGGGACTGTCACGACGCCATCGTATCGGCGGTCAGCCGCAAATGAAGGGGGCGTCGATGCGAGCGGTCGGAGCAATCACCCCGGCAAGCTGCACCGAACGTAGACGACCAAGCGCGTGACGAACTACACGCGAGTCAGACCGGCGATCGGCCGTGCTGCGTGACTTGGGCTGCACGCGGTCAAGGGTGGTGGCACGGGTGATGGCAGATGAGTTGTGCATGGTGGACCCGTTCCCAAATTTCGCGGCTTGGCGACTTCGTTCGCTTTGTGGTCTGTGCGACTCACCACTCGTCGCGCGCAGATATTGTCGGCGATCGCGGTCCCCAGGTGAGCCAAGTTCACAAATTCATGTGAAACAATGTTCTCGGCGTATAAAACCGCGCGCTAACCTGCCCAGATGCGCTGGGATTTCCCCTATCGATCGCAGCGGATGCCAACAATCGCCCACCAAGTGGTCGCCACTGGTCAGCCGCTCGCCGCGCAGGCCGGACTACAGGTGCTCATCGATGGCGGGAACGCCGTCGATGCGGCGATCTGCACCGCGGCCACACTCACCGTTGTTGAGCCAACTGCCAACGGAATCGGCAGCGATGCATTCGGAATCATCTGGGACGGCGCGCTGCACGGACTGAACGCCAGCGGACGATCGCCCGCTGGACTGGCGCGCAGTGCGTTCGATCATGAAACAGAAATGCCGCGCCTCGGATGGAACGCGGTCACTGTGCCGGGATGCATCTCTGGATGGATGGCGCTGCACGCGCGTCATGGAACCCTGCCCTTCGAGCGATTGCTCGCGCCCGCAATCCGCTATGCGCGCGATGGATTTCCGGTGAGTCCAATGACCGCTGCCGGTTGGCAGCGCGCTGCAATCCGGTACCGCGACTTCCCTGCATGGATGGCCACGTTCGCGCCGAACGGCCACGCACCAGCAGTGGGCGAAGTGGTACGACTTCCAGACCACGCTGCCACGCTCACCGAAATCGCGCGCACGAGCGGCGAGAGTTTCTATCGCGGCGTACTTGCCGAGCGAATGGATGCAGCTGCACGCGCTGAAGGCGGCGCGATGCGTGCCACCGATCTTGCGGAGCACGCGCCGTCATGGGTCAAGCCATGGTCGATCGATTACCGCGGAATCACGCTCCATGAGATTCCTCCGAACGGCCAGGGGCTGGCAGCGCTGGTAGCCCTTGGAATCCTGCAACATTTCGAGATGGGCAAGTTCCCGGCGGACAGCGCTGATTCGCTGCACGCACAAATCGAAGCGATGCGTGCGGCGTTCGTTGATGTGAGGCGCTACGTGGCGGATCCTGATGGCGGCACTGGTGAAGCAGAGCAGCTCCTGCAGCCCGCGTATCTGCAGGCGCGCGCAGCAAGCATTCGAATGGAACGCGCGGGCACATGGACTGCCTGTGCGCTGCCCAAATCAAGCACTGTCTATCTCTGTACCGCCGATGCACAGGGTCGCATGGTGAGTTGGATTCAATCAAACTATGAGGGCTTCGGCTCTGGCATTGTGATTCCCGGTACAGGCATTGCCATGCAGAATCGCGGCGCGGGGTTCACGCTTGAGCGCGGGCACCCCAATGAGTACGCCCCAGCCAAACGTCCGTACCACACCATCATTCCTGGATTCCTGACGCGTGCTGGCCAGCCGCTTGCGGCCTTTGGTGTGATGGGCGGTCCCATGCAACCACAGGGCCATCTGCAAGTGGTGGTGCGCATGATGGATCAGGGTCTGAACCCACAGAGCGCCATTGACGCCCCGCGTTGGCAGGTGATGGATGACGGCACGGTGATGCTTGAACCTGGCTTCCCCGAGTCCACCGTCACTGAACTGACCGCACGCGGCCACCGCGTCAGCATTGATTCAGCGGCCACAACCTTCTTCGGCGGCGCCCAGATGGCTTGGCGCGGTCCGGGGGCGTACATCGCCGCGAGTGACCCACGACGCGACGGGCAGGCCGTGGGTTACTAAGTCGTTGCAACCACGACCAAACAGGCGACGCCAGGATAGAGCCGCGCAAGTGCTTGCCAGACTGGACCTACACACCAACCGCCCCCCAAGCCAATGTCGCGCAGCGACGAGGCCTTGGTAAACGCCGTGAAAGCCACCCATGGGACTCGACGCGACTGCCGACGCGGCCAGGCCGCGGAGGCACCAAGCGCGAGGACCAGCTCATTCGGCCGATCCAATCGGCCGAATGAGCGCGCGTCGCCACCGGCGACGCGCTGGGTGGCTGAAACGCAGCAACAGGCGCTGCCCGAAGGGCACCGCCTGTTGCGAAGAGAAAGCCACCCATGGGACTCGAACCCACGACCTGTGCTTTACGAAAGCACTGCTCTACCACTGAGCTAGGGTGGCAATA
>CALQCP020000159.1 GCA_943329105.2 Chitinophaga pinensis
ATGTGGTCTTCCTAGAACTTCGTTAGAGTTTCTCCCTGTGGCTACTTTCCCTAGGGAATCCAAGAGCAGCCGGACAGCTCAATTCAGGAAGAGACCGATCCCCATGTCACCCACGATCTGCGCAACTGCCGCCTCCATTCGTTTCCAACTCGCAACTGCCCTCCGCGGCTCAATCGCTGCGCTCGTGTCCGTTGCCATCGGCGTGTGCGCCATGCCGGCGTGCGCTCAGGCTGCCAAGGCGCCCAACAAGCAGCCCAACATCCTGGTGATTTGGGGTGACGACATCGGTCAGTTCAACATCAGTGCATACAACCAAGGCATGATGGGCTACAAGACGCCCAACATCGATCGCATCGCCAAAGAGGGTGCCCTCTTTACTGATTGGTATGGCCAGCAGAGTTGTACCGCTGGTCGCGCGGCGTTCATCACGGGTCAGTCTCCCATTCGTACTGGTCTCACCAAAGTTGGACTTCCGGGCGCACCCGAGGGACTCAAAAAGGAAGATCCCACCATCGCCACGCTGCTGAAGGCGCGCGGCTACAGCACTGGTCAGTTCGGAAAGAATCATCTGGGCGATCGCGATGACATGCTTCCGACGGCGCACGGTTTCGATGAGTTCTTTGGCAACCTCTATCACTTGAACGCAGAGGAAGAACCAGAGAACCGCGACTATCCAAAGAACCCAGAATTCAAGAAGAAATTTGGACCACGCGGCGTCATTCACAGCTTTGCGGATGGTCGCATGACTGACACGGGTCCGCTGACGAAGAAGCGTATGGAGACGATCGATGAAGAAGTGAATGCAAAGGCATTGGATTTCCTTGACCGCGCCGCAAAGGACAAGAAACCCTTCTTTATGTGGTGGAACTCCACCAAGATGCACATCTTCACCCATCTCAAAGAAGGCGTTGCTGGCAAGACCGGCCTGGGCATCTACGCCGACGGCATGGTGGAACACGATCGCCAGATTGGCGAAGTGCTTGCCAAGTTGGAGGCACTGGGAATGCTTGAGAACACCATCATCATGTACTCCTCAGACAACGGTGCGGAGGCGTTCACGTGGCCGGATGGTGGCACCACGATGTTCCGTGGCGAGAAGAACACGCAGTGGGAGGGTGGATACCGCGTGCCATGCGCCATTCGTTGGCCTGGCGTAATTAAGCCGGGCACCGTCGTCAATGACATCGGTGCACATGAAGACATGATGACCACGCTGTTGGCCGCTGCAGGTGACCCCACTGTTAAAGAAGACCTACTGACTGGGCGCAAAGTCGGCGACGCCACCTACAAAGTACATCTTGACGGCTACAACCTGCTTCCAGCTTTGAAGGGCGAAGGAATTTGGCCGCGCAAGGAATTCATCTATTGGACCGACGACGGCAGCGTTGCCGCGCTGCGCTTTGAAAACTGGAAGGCCACGTTCCTCAAGCAGAACGCACATGGCATGCATGTTTGGCAGGCACCATTTGAAGTACTGCGTGCACCGATGCTCACCAACTTGCGCATGGATCCATTT
Source organism: Chitinophaga pinensis (assembly GCA_943329105.2). Taxonomy (GTDB): domain Bacteria; phylum Planctomycetota; class Phycisphaerae; order Phycisphaerales; family SM1A02; genus UBA966. Next base: position 1,517 of record CALQCP020000159.1, read on the forward strand.
GAGTTGGCTCCCGACATCGGTATGGACTACCAGCGTTGGTATTTGGAGCACATGTTTGCCATCGCGCCCGCGGGCGCATACGTTGGCAACTGGCTACAGAGTTTCCGCGAATTCCCGCCGCGCCAGAAGCCTGGCAGTTTCAATCTCGAGCGCGTCATGGAAGCAGTCACCAAACCGCAGGGTCAGTGAGTGAACGCAGTGCGTGCAACGTCTCGGTCTTGAATCGCTGACCTACTGCCACCGCCGCGGATCAATGCGCGGCGCTCGCAGGGCCGTGGCAATCACCCAGCCGTTGGCGGTGATGTACGCCAAGCCGAGGACAGAGAGAATCAAGAGAACCAGCGAGAAGATCTGGGCGATTCCGGCCACTTCCGGCGATTGGGTGCGTTCGATGATCGGTGCTGCAACAAACAACACGCAGGTTGCAGCGAGCGTCATGGTCAGCACCTCTGCGCCTTGCTTGCCATGGCGCGCCTCGCGGTACGCGCGGCTCATGGCGCCCGCGCGACCAAGGAGTGGTCCAAGCGTGAGAAGCGTGAACACCATCGGCAGTAGTTGCACGGCCAGCACTATCCCCGCAAAGCTGTTGGACTTTGCTGCGTCAAGCAATGAGATCACGAACGACGCGGCCAGTACCGCCGACCATGTCCCGAGCCCCACCGTGAGGCGTGTCACGCGTGCGCTACCGATACTTGCGCGCAATGTCGGATTGGCGCGTTCGGAAAGCCCCTTGCGTAAGAGGAACGCGGCAATTGCCAGCAACACTGCGCACACTATCCACGAGGGTCTTTCCACCTGCGATGGCAATGATCGTCCCCTGCCTGCGAGTACGTCGATGGTGCGGAGTGCTGGCCCGGACCCCTGCGCAAGCATCACCAACAGCGGCGCGACCGTGACTGCAATGATCGCGTTGGAGGCGGGGCCGGGCGATTCAGGAGCCGCCAAAAATGCCACCTGAGGATCAGCATGTTGCGCCACTGTGGCCATCACCTCAAGCCCACACTCTGGGCACTTCCCGTAGACATGCGTACGGATCAGGTCGTACTGGCAGCGTACGCATGGAACATGCACATCAAGAACTGGGCCGTCGTCGGATGGGTGCGCCGTCTGCATGAGGTTGGTGAACGATATACTTCACCCTCCGACTGCGGAGGAAATAGATGCAAGATGTAGCCCCCCTCCATCGCCTTCGTGACAACATCGCCAGCGTCTACATGGGCAATCTGCAGGCGGTTGACCGCTTGGTGGTCTGCCTGCTTGCGCGCGGCCATGTGCTGATTGAGGATGTCCCGGGCGTCGGCAAGACCGTTCTGGCGAATGCGCTCGCCCGCAGCCTTGACTGCGCCTTCAGCCGTGTCCAGTGCACCCCGGATCTCTTGCCCTCCGATATCACCGGTGTCAGTATTTACCACCGCGAGCGTGAGGCCTTTGAGTTTAAGAAAGGCCCGGTCTTTGCAAACGTGGTGCTGGCCGATGAAATCAATCGTGCCACGCCGCGCACGCAGAGCGCGCTCCTTGAAGCCATGGCGGAGGGCACGGTGAGCGCGGACGGACATGTGTTCCAGTTGCCGGCGCCGTTCATTGTGGTGGCAACGCAGAACCCGTACGAGTTTGAAGGCACGTATTTCCTTCCGGAGAATCAACTCGATCGGTTCTTGATGCGGATGTCGCTCGGCTATCCAAGCCCTGATGACGAGAGCAGAATTCTGCATCGCCAACCAGCGCGCACCACGCTCCGCGACCTTCGACCAGTGATGACTGGGCCCGAGGTGGTTGAGTTGCAAGCAGCAGTGGATGCAGTGCGCATGGAGCAGTCGCTGGTTGACTATGTGATTGCACTGGCATCAGCAACTCGCACGCATGAAGAGTTACAAGTGGGCATCAGTCCACGCGGTTCGCTGGCGCTAGCGCAGTCGGCGCGTGCCACGGCGCTCTTGGCGGGGCGCGAGTATTGCGTTCCTGAAGATGTCATCGCCAATGTGATTCCGGTGTGCGCGCATCGCGTGGTCAGTCGCACCTACATGCATCAAGGCGACACACTGACAACACGGCGCATTCTGCAGCAAGTACTTGAGCAGGTGGCAAGTCCGTCATGAGTGGCGCTCGGCGTGCAGTGGTACTTCTCTCTGGCGGCATGGATTCGGCCGTCGTTCTTGCGCACCTCTCCGCTGAAGGATTTGAGTGCCACGCGCTCAGCTTTGATTACGGGCAGCGACATCGCGTGGAACTCATCCGCGCCGCCGAGGTCGCCCTGCAGTTGCGCGCGGCGAGCCATCGCACTGCGCTCATTGATCTGCGTGCCTTTGGTGCAAGTGCACTCACTGCAGATATCGCTGTTCCGAAGGACCGTGATGTGGAGCATGCCCATGACATTCCGATTACCTATGTGCCCGCGCGCAACACCATCTTTCTAGCGCATGCCTTGGCAATGGCGGAGTCGATCGGCGCGCGCGACATTGGTATCGGGGTCAATGCCATTGATTATTCCGGTTACCCCGATTGCCGTCCGGAGTTCATCGAGGCCTTCGAGCGCATGGCAAACTTGGCCACCCGGGCCGGCACGGAGGCCACCGAACGCGGCGAGCGATGGATGCGCGTGCACACGCCGCTCCTGATGCTTTCCAAGGCGGACATCGTGCGTCGCGGCCGGGTGTTGGGAATTGACCTTTCCCGGACCATCAGTTGCTACGACCCAACCCCCGCTGGGGACGCTTGCGGGCACTGCGACGCGTGCCAGCTGCGGGAGCGGGGATTTCGAGACGCGGGCTGAGTCGCGGCGGGCGGAAGGGCGGGAAATGGCCCTTCACTGGGGGCAAATGACTGGTTCCGTGCTGAATGACGTCCCCGAATACCCAACACTGGCAACAACAATAGTCGCAAATTATGTCTGAAACCCCCCCGAATCTCCGACTGAGCGCTGACAGTGGACGCGGCCCCGATGCCGCCGATGTCTTTGCGATTCTGGTGCGCGAGCACGGTGAGCGGCTACTGGCATTCCTGCGCGCGTCGGTTCCATCGTCGTCGGTGGATGACATCTTCCAAGACACCGTCTTGGTGGCATGGCGCAGACTGCCCGACTACGACCGCACCCGACCGTTCGGTGCATGGCTGCGTGGTATCGCGCGCAACCTGGTACTTGACTATCGATCAAAGATGGGTCGTGAGCGGCCCACTGATGATGCCATCTTGGATGGCATTGTGCGGCGCGCTGAAGCAGAAGATCGCGGCGATCGCGAAGAGTTCCGCGCCAAGCTCGTGCGTCTTGAAGATTGTGTGGCGCGCTTGCCGGACGAGTATCGAACAGTGATTCACCTGTCCTACCGCCTTGATGCGCCGGTCGCTCGGATCGCCGCCGAAGTGGGCGCAAATGTAGAAGCAGTAAAGAAGCGTTTGCAGCGCGCGCGCGGCATGATCGCCACGTGCATGGAATCCAAGGAAGCAACGGCATGACCAATGAAAGTAATCGCTTCGCGCATGAAGACACCGCCAACGATCGTTGGGTCGGTGCGTTGATCGAAGTTCAATTGCATGACACACCGGAACGCGTCGACGCATTGGTTGATCGCGCCATCGTGCGCGTGCGCAGCGCGAGTGCTACCGAAACCGTCCGCACCGCTGGTTCTATTGGTATTTCAAGCACTTCTGCAGCTCCGCGGGTACGCCGCTGGGATTGGCGAACACCTGTGGCGGCAGCAGCATCAATCGCCATCATTGCTGGTAGCGCACTGTTGTTCTCACCGCAGCCAGCGTCTGCAAATTCGATTCTTCGTGCCGCACAAGTTGCCGAATCTGGGTCGGGCGATCGTCGGTACGTACTCGAATTGATCTTCCCGGCGCGTCCTGGTGAGTCTGATACGCAGGCGCCGCGTGCCACCGGAACACTTGATATTCGTGACGCCGAACATGTGCGCCTTGATATTCGCTTCCAAGACGGCCGCACCATGACGCGTGGCACCGATGGAGCCACTGGTTGGACGATCGATCAGCGCGGCGAAGTGCTGTCAATGCCTTCTGATGCGCGCTGGCCACGCTTCATTGAGACGCCAGAAGGTGATCTCTTGGCCGATCGGCTTGATGTGTTGCTTGCAGACGTTGGCGCGCACTATCAAATCGTTCGATGCGACAAGGGCGGGGCAATGCAGATTTGCGCCACCCGTGATAACAGTGGATTCCGCGGGCCGGAGAGCATTGAACTGACCATCGATCCGGACACCAAACTGGTGACTCGTGCGGCGCTGAACTTTGGTGGACCGGCGGAAGGTGGTGCGCCAGCGAACCGCGCGAGCGAAGCGATGGTGAGCACCGGTAGCGGGCGTCCCGATGCGATCACTGCGCGCCCAGCGCGCGACGATCGTCCCGGTGCCGGCCCAGGTGGCCTGGAAGACGGCCGTGGGCCGGAAGGCGG
>CALQCP020000160.1 GCA_943329105.2 Chitinophaga pinensis
ATCTCCCAGAATCGATCCTCGGCTGGGAAATTCGGGGCGCCTTCATACATAAGCGTCGGCACGCGGTTCGGCAGCATTCCGTACACGATGTAACTGTGCCCGGTGATCCATCCGATGTCAGCGGTGCAGAAATACACCTGCTTTTGCCCGGGTACCAAATTGAATGTCCAGCGCGCCGTGGCCGCGGTGAACACCATGTATCCACCAGTGGTGTGCAAGATTCCTTTGGGCTTACCAGTACTTCCCGATGTGTACAAGAGGAACAGTGGATGCTCACTATCTACCGGCTCACACGCGCGGGTGGTTGGTTGTGTGGACACCAACTCATGCCACCACACGTCGCGCCCCGGATGCATCGGCACTTCGTTGTTCGTCCGCTTGAGTACCAGCACCTTTCGAACACTTGGAAGTTGTGCGCATGCTGCATCAACGTTCGCCTTGAGCGGCACCACTGATCCGCGCCGCCACGCGCCATCACAGGTCACGATCACCGTACTACCAGCATCGTGCACGCGATCGATGATCGCTTGTGCCGCAAATCCGCCGAAGATCACGCTGTGAGGCGCACCGATACGGGCGCACGCCAGCACGGCAATCGCGAGCTCAGGCACCATTCCCATGTACAAGGTGACGACGTCACCTTTCTTCACGCCCAGCGACTCGAGTGCGGCCGCACAGCGGGCAACCTCGTCACGCAATTCGCTGTAGGTGATGCGGCGCACTTCGGGACCGTGGCCAGCAACTGGCTCGCCTTCCCAAACAATCGCTAGTTCGTGGCCATGGCCCTGTTCTACTTGGCGATCCACGCAGTTGAAGCACGCATTGGTGGTGCCGCCGACAAACCATTTGGCGTCCGGCAGATTCCATTCGAGCACCTTGGTCCATGGCTTGTACCAATGAAAGTCACTCGCCACTTCCGCCCAGAATGACTCTGGATCGCGGATGGAACGCTCATGCATGGCGCGGTACGCGTCCATGTCGGGGATGTGCACCGTCCCCATGCGAGCCGCGAAGTCCGCTGGTGGCGGGAATAGGCGATCTTCGGACTGTACTGATTGAATGGAAGAGTCGGTCGACATAGTTGTGACGATACCTCTGCTTCACACATGTAGCCTGCCATCATTCGTCAGCAAAGGACCATTGCACTATGCAGCAAGCAAGCGGATTCACGAGCCAAGTTGCGATCGTTGTCGGAGGAACCACGGGCATGGGTAATGCCGTAGTGCGGCAATTGGTGGCCGCCGGATGTAAGACGCATGTTCTGGATATTCACGAAACCACGGACGCATCATTTCACCGCTGCGACATTCGTGACCACTCACAGGTTCAGTCCTGCATTGCGGAGATTGTGGCACGGGATGGGCGTGTCGACTTGTTGTTCATAGCGGCCGGCGTTCATCACTTTGCAACGCTTGAAGACACCAGCTTGGCGGAGTTTGAACGGGTGATGTCGGTCAATGTCACCGGCACATTCCATGTGTTGAAGGAGGTACTGCCCGTGATGCGCGCGCAGCAGTACGGAAACATTGTGCTGATGGGGTCTGATCAAGCGTTCGTTGGCAAAGCGCGCAGTGCCGTATACGGAATGTCCAAGGCAGCGGTGGCACAACTCACCAAGAGTTTGGCAGTTGACTACACGCAGCACAACATTCGAATCAACTGCATCTGCCCGGGCACCATTGAGACGCCGATGATTCGATCAGTAGTGGAGCGCATCGGCAGTGCGCTTGGATTGCATCGCACCGCAGTGGACGAATCCATGCGCACCGCGCAGCTCGTACAGCGGTTTGGCACGCCGGAAGAAATTGGCAAGGCAGTGATGTTCCTGCTCTCCGATGATTGTCGATTCATGACCGGATCACTGATCAGCGTCGACGGCGGCTTCGTCTGTCAATAAAAAATGGGCAAAGAATGTGCGGGAGAGCAGTCCCTAGCCGCTCGCTTCACTCACCAATACGTGCGCCGGCAAACGCCTTGGCTGCGCGCAATGCTTCCGGCAGGCGTGCTGGCTCTTTGCCGCCCGCTTGCGCGAAGTCTGGCCTGCCGCCGCCCTTACCACCGCATGCTTCCGCGGCCGCGCGGACCCAGTCTCCAGCCTTGAGACCCTTATCTTGAATGGCCTTGGGAACGTCAGCGGCGATCGCCACCTTGCCCTCAGCCTCGTCGGCACTCATGAGCAGGATGGCGCTTTCCGGACGCTTGGCGCGCACGGCGCTGAGCGCTGATAGCAACGCGGCGGGGTCAGCACCACTGATACTTGCAACAATCATCGCGCCGTTCATTTCCTCGGCGATGATGCGAGCCTGAGCAACCACCACATCACGGTTGGCACCTTCTTGCGCCTTGCGCCATTCCTTGGCGCGTTCGCGTAGTTCGGCAACAGCGGGCTCCATGCGGTGGCGGAACACGGTGGAGACCGGAAGTTCGGCAAGCGCACTGGCGATGGCGGTGGCCTCTTCTGCAAGCGCCTCGCCGGTCAGCTTGCGAGCGGCAGCCAGTCGCTGCTCAATGTGAGTGGCGGTTGCTTCTGCAGCATGAGCTGCGGTGCCAGTGACCGCAAAGATGCGCCGCACGCCAGCGCTGGATGCACCTTCATTCAGGATTGCAAAGTGCTGAACCTCTTCGGAACTGCGGGTATGCGTACCGCCGCAGAATTCCACCGAGCAGTGCCGCCACTGTGGATTTGTTGGTTCTGCAAGCATGTCCGTCACCTTGGCGCCCACCGATACCACGCGCACTGGGTCGGGATAGCGTTCGCCGAACACGGCGCGCACGCCGTGGATCCCCTTGGCCAATTCCAGCGGAACCACTACGGCATCTACCACCATGGTGCGCGCAATCGCAGCGTTCACCAACATTTCAACACGCGCCAATTCATCAGCGCTCATGGCTTTGGAATGCGTGAAATCGAAACGCAAGCGATCGTCGGATACAAGTGATCCGCGCTGCTCAACATCTTCGCCCAGCACTTCGCGCAGCGCATGGTTCATGAGGTGGGTGCCAGTGTGGTTGGCGGCAATGCGCTCGCGCCGGCCGCGCTCAACAGTGAGTGTGGCGTGCTCGCCAACCGTGACCGTTCCGTGTTCGATGCGACCAAGGTGCATGACAAATTCGCCGGAACGCTGCGTGTCTTCCACCTTGAATCGATGGGTGCGACCAGCGTCAGAGGAGATTTCAAAGAACCCGGCATCGCCCACTTGTCCGCCGCCCTCGGCGTAAAACGGAGTCTTGCGGGTGATCAGTGCCACGCGCTGCTCTTCGACGGCTTTATTGATGAGCGCGTTGCCATCCCAAATGGCTGCAATATCTGTATTGGTTGGCTTGGGATCGTCGCGGCTGGAATCATCGCTTCCAGAAATGTGCAATGCGGTTCGTAGTTTCTCCAAGGCATCCGGCGGTGGCATGCGCATCCCGTCGGCCTTCGTTCCGCCCTCGCGGCTCCGCTCTCGCGCAGTTTCCATCAACTTTTCATAGCCCGCAACGTCAACAGTGAAGCCGCGTTCTTCGGCCATCACTTGGGTGAGGTCAACCGGGAATCCGAAGGTGTCATGCAGGCTGAATGCATCCTGCGCAGAAATGCACTTGGACGCACCCGCGCGCTTGGCAGCTTCGTCGAACAGCGCAATGCCGCGCTCAAGTGTCTTGCCGAACGCAATTTCTTCCTCTCGAATGGTGTGCACCACTTTGGTGGCTTGTTGCACCAATGTTGGGAATGTTTCGCCGAGCGTCTCAATGACCGCCGGGACCAGCTTAAACATGAATGGTTCACGCGCGCCCAAGTGTTGGTGACCAGCGCGAATAGCGCGGCGCAAGATGCGGCGCAAGACGTAGTTGCGACCTTCACTTCCAGGCGCGGCGCCATCAGCGACCGCGATGGAAATGCATCGAACATGGTCAGCAATGACGCGATAAGCGATATCGGTGGCACCTTCCAAGGTCCCTGCGTATGGCTTGGCCCCGGTGATCTTGGCGGTGAGATCAAAGATTGGCGTGAACAAATCAGTGTCGTAGTTGCTGCGCTTGTCCTGCAGCACGCTCACCAATCGTTCCAGCCCCATGCCAGTATCGACGTGGCGCGCCGGAAGCGGTACCAACTTGCCACCTGGCTCACGATTGAACTGGATGAACACCAAGTTCCACACTTCAAGCACATCCGGGTCGCCGCTATTGACAAGGTGTGCCGCGTTGCGTCCGCCGATGCGGTCGTAATGAATCTCGGTGCAGGGACCGCACGGGCCGGTCTCGCCCATCTCCCAGAAATTGTCTTTCATGCTGCCAGGGATGACATGGTCCGCTGGCAAAAACTTCAGCCACAGATTGCGACTCTCATCGTCGGGCGCCACCGCTTGCTTGGGATCGCCGGCACACCACGTGGCATAGAGTCGATTTGGGTCAAGTCCGTACACCTTGGTGAGCAATTCAATGGCCCAACTGATTGCCTCGTCCTTGAAGTAATCACCAAACGACCAGTTGCCGAGCATTTCAAAGAAGGTGTGGTGATAGGTATCGCGGCCCACGTCCTCAAGGTCGTTGTGCTTGCCACCAGCGCGAATGCATTTCTGGGTGTCCACGGCGCGCGTGTAGTTGCGCGTGCCCTGACCGAGGAACACATCCTTGAATTGATTCATCCCCGCGTTGGTAAAGAGCAGGGTGGGATCCTCAAACGGGATCGCCGGGCTCGATGGCACAACGGTGTGACCGGCCTTCTCCTGAAAGAACGCGATGAAGGCGCGGCGGACATCGGCGGCATTGCGGGCGGGCGTGTGCATGGGAGGCGCAGTGTAGGGACGGGGCTTGCAGCATTTGGGACGTGCTGGAGATGCACTGGGGACGCGCTGGGGTGTTGCGGTGCCGGCGGATCCGGGGCGTAGACTGCCCACATGCACGCTTCACGCAGACCCTTTGTCGGTGGCAATTGGAAGATGAATACTGACCTTGCTTCCGGCGCGGAGCTGGCCGATGCGCTGCTGGCGGCGCTGGTAGCCGCGGGCGCCGAAGGCGTCATCGATGCCGCCGTCTATCCGCCATTTCCCTACCTCTTCACCGTGGGACGAACCCTCGGCCATTCGCCCATCCTTCTTGGTGGTCAGGACTGTGCAGCCGAAGCGAGCGGCGCCTTCACCGGGCAAGTGAGTGCCGACATGCTTTGCGACATTGGGTGCCGATCTGTGATTATTGGACACTCCGAACGCCGGCACGGGCTGCAGGAGGGTGACGAATTCCTGCACCAAAAACTAGCGATCGCCCTTGAAAGTGGGCTGCAGGCGGTTCTGTGCGTGGGTGAAACCCTCTTTCAGCGCGATGACGGCTTGGCCGAAGTGGTGGTAGCGAAGCAATTGCGCGGATGTTTCGGGACCCTGACGGCGGAGACCGCCGATCGCGTGGTGGTGGCGTACGAGCCGGTGTGGGCGATCGGCACCGGCCGGACCGCCACACCCCAAGATGCGCAAGCCATGCACTCATCGATCCGTGGAGTGCTTGCCGACCTGTATGATTCTCGATTCGCCGCGCAGACCCGCATCATTTATGGCGGTTCGGTCAACGCAAAGAACGCACGGGCGATCTTTGCGGAACCGGACGTCGATGGGGGGCTGATTGGCGGTGCCAGCCTGAAGGCTGAGGACTTCGCTTCGATCTGCCGCGCCGCGGCGGAGGCATGGTCCGCAGCTGGTGGGCACTGAAGGACTAACAGCTATGGGCGTCGCATTCACGCTCCTCACCATTCTCTTCCTCGTCGTCTCGGTGTGCCTCGTCCTGATCATTCTGGTTCAGCGGCCACAGGGCGGCGGACTGGCGCAGGCATTCGGCGGCGGTGGCGGCGGTACCGACACGGCCTTCGGTGGTCGCACCGGTGACGCATTGACCTACGCCACCGTGACCGCCTTTGGCCTGTAC
>CALQCP020000161.1 GCA_943329105.2 Chitinophaga pinensis
ACTCCGCGGCGTAGTCTTCCATCGCCACATAGCCGCGGCCTTGAATCCAGATGTAGCCCTCGCCGATAGCGGCGGCAACACCCATGTAGCACAGAATCTTGCTGCCGTCGGCATTTATAGCGGTAGCTCCGCCAACGCCAGCAACTGGCTGTGTGCCAAGCGATTGATAGCCAGTCGCCGGGCTCCAACGCCACGGCGCACCGCCGTCAATGCTGCTTCGGCCCTCCCCAGCAAGCCAGACGCCATTACCGCTGACGACACCCGCTTCAGACAACTTCGTGGGAGTGGCGAGACCATTGGTCAGCACGGTAGCGATGTAGTTACCCGAAGAATTCTTGACCCACACGCATGCTTGGCGCCAGCCGTTGTAGTCATCGTTCCATCCAGCCACGACGGTTCCATCATCGCTGATGTCGTTGGCGCGGGTCGGCTTGAAGAAGTACTTGGTCGGCATCAATTTAATGGTGTCGGTGGCGGAGTCCCACACAAACCCGCTGGCAGCGCAACCGCTATTCCAAATCAATCCGCACACAAAAGATGCTGTGGGATTCATGCCCCACGCTCCATCGCGTTCTCTGTCGCAGTGAAATCCCAGGCTTCCCACCGCGGGGTCGTATGCGAACGTATTGATGTTGAACAACGTGGCCTCGGCCTTGGAGACGCCGTTCAAGTCAACCAGGGTGCTGCAGGACATCACCGCGCCATCATTGGTGATGCACGGGTTGCCACCAATTCCTTGCCCGGGAGGAATCGACTCCTCAAGTGCAACTACCCAGGTATCCTTTGTCCAGTACCAATAGTGCACTTGATCTTGACCAGCCACCACCGCGCCGTTGGCGCTACTGTCGTAGGCGTAGGCGTACGGAACAGCTCCAAGGAGGAACAGTTCGCCGGCGTGCGTCGAGGCAATGAAGGGCGCGGAGGCGGCAACAGCAAAGATGGTGAGTGCTCGGTTCATGGGGGGAGTTGCGGTTTGTTGAAACACTCCGCAGGAGCATTCACATCAATGTACGCCGCACAACCCACATTCCCTAGGGAAAAAGAGGAACTTCAATGACAATTTTCGCTTCGCACTCAATGACGTGGATGGCTGGAATTCCCGGCCGGATGCAGCTTGAGCACGCGTACACCGACGCGCTCGCTGCCGTCACCCGCTGGGTGGTGAGTAGCGGACGTCTGCACATGTCCGACAGCAATGCATTGGTTCTCAAGTTTGTACGCGCTCCGAAAAGTGCAGTTGGCGCGCAGCTTTGAGCCGCGCGCCAACTGAGATATCACAGCAATCGTTCATCAGGAACGTTTACGGGCATGGACCCCAAGCACCGAGCAACCGACCAAGGTCTGCGCCATCCACCACGCCATTGCCATCGATGTCGCTGGCCGTGGCTTGACCCCAATCACCGAGAAGTATGCCAAGATCAGCCCCGGTCACACCGCCGTCGCCATTGAGGTCGCCCACGCACGATCCCGCGGTTGGATGAAGGTCGAGCACAAACGGTGATGTGCCGAATGATCCGCGCGCGGTTCCGGTGATCGTCAATTCGTCAGCCGAAATGCTGAGCGGCAGCGCCAAACGGACGCCCTCCGGCATGGTTACGCCGAACTCCGCGGCGTAGTCTTCCATCGCCACATAGCCGCGGCCCTGAATCCAGATGTAGCCCTCGCCCAAGGCGGCAGCAACACCCATGTAGCACAGAATCTTGCTGCCGTCGGAATTTATAGCGGTAGCTCCGCCAACGCCAGCAACTGGCTGTGTGCCAAGCGATTGATAGCCAGTCGCCGCGCTCCAACGCCACGGGGCACCGGCGTCAATGCTGCTTCGACCCAACCCAGCAAGCCAGACGCCATTACCGCTGACGACACCCGCTTCAGACAACTTCGTGGGAGTGGCGAGACCATTGGTCAGCACGGTAGCGATGTAGTTACCCGAAGAATTCTTAACCCACACGCATGCTTGGCGCCAGCCGTTGTAGTCATCGTTCCAGCCAGCCACGACGGTTCCATCATCGCTGATGTCGTTGGCGCGGGTCGGCTTAAAGAAGTACTTAGTCGGCATCAACTTGATGGTGTCGGTGGCGGAATCCCATACGAATCCGCTCGCGGCGCAACCGCTATTCCAAATCAATCCACACACGAAAGATGCTGTGGGATTCATGCCGCACGCGCCATCGCGCTCTCTGTCACAGTGCAATCCAAGGCTCCCCACCGCTGGGTCGTAGGCAACCGTATTGATGTTGTACAACGTGGCCTCGGCCTTCGAAACACCATTCAAGTCGACCAACGTGCTGCAGGTCATCACTGCTCCATCACTGGTGATGCACGGGTTTCCACTAATACCTTGTCCGGGCGGAACCGACTCCTCAAGTGCAACCACCCAAGTGTCCCGAGTCCAATACCAGTAGTTCGAATTATCTTGTCCAGCCACCACCGTGCCGTTGGCGCTACTGTCGAAGGCGTATGCATATGGAACGGCTCCAAGGAGGAACAGTTCGCCGGCGTGCGTCGAGGCAATGAAGTGCGCGGAGGCGGCGATGGCGAAGGTGGTGAGTGCTCGGTTCATGGGGGAGTTGCGGTTCGTTGGAAAGCTCATCAGACGCTGTAGAATCAATGTACGCCGCACAACCCACATTCCCTAGGGAAAAGAGGAAGTTCAATGACAAATTTCTATTCGCACTCAAAATCCCCGGTTTCCCGCGCACTTCAATGCCTGAGCCGCGCTCCCTTGCCCACCGTAGTGATCGCTTTGGGAGTGGCACTGCTGGCCGGATGCACCACCGCCAACACACAAGCGCTGATCGGTCATGAGTGGCGCTGTACCCGGATTGGATCACGGACACTCACCGAGGATCGCACGCCAACGCTCCTCATGACCGACGAAGGAAAGGCCAGCGGATTTGCCGGGGTCAATCGATGGTTTGGAACGTACTCGGTCGACGGGTCAACTTTGAAATTCGGAATGATGGGAATGACGCGGATGGCAGGACCTCCGGATCGGATGCAGCTTGAGCAGGCATACGCCGATGCGCTCGCTGCGGTCACCCGCTGGTCGGTGAGTAGCGGACGTCTGCAACTCTCAGAAGACAATGCATTGGCTCTGGAGTTTACAAAGGCTGAGTAAAAACAGTTGGCGCGCAGCTTGGGGGCCGCGCGCCAACTGAACGATCACATCAATCATCCATCAGTAACGCTTACGGGCAGTTGCCCCAAGCGCCGAGCATGACTCCCAAGTCATCACCACCCACTGCGCCATCACCGGTCAGGTCAGCCGGGCAACTGCCGCTGCACGGACCCCACGCTCCAAGCAGTACAGCGAGGTCTGCGCCGCTGACCACGCGGTCCCCCGTCAGGTCAGCCGGGCAGGGAAGCGAGCCGAGGTCAATCTTGGCGATGGTGTTGATACTTGTCACCGAATCGCCAGCCCGAATGACCAGCTGCCCGGCTGCATTCAGAGCAGAATTGATGCCGTTGCCAGTCACGCCGGTGCCTCCGAAGAGCGTGAGCTGGTTGCATGCAGTGCCAGTGAAGTTGGTGTCGCCAGACTTCGCGATGACTCGGAGGCCGGCGACCTCGTCCCAAGCGAAGATCGCGGTATTGTTGGCTGTACCGAGATTGAAGCTGTTGGCGAACACCACGACGCCGGAATCACTGATGCACAAGGACGAACTACCGGAAATGCTCGCGTAGGTGGCTCCGGGAATGCCGGGAATTGCATCGAGTGCGCGGGCGAGTACCACCACGGTGCCGTTCGCCTTGCGGACGCCTAGGAAACTGCTACCGATCGTGGTGTCAGTGATGCTGGTGCCATCGGCATTCATCAAGATGCCTTCATAGGCGTACATACCGTTGTTGTTCATTACCGAGCCAGAGCCGGTCGAGGAGAACACCAGACCAGAGATGCCAGGCACCGAATCTCCCTTGCGCAACAGCATGGTGAAGACACCGTTCTTTGCGGAGAATGTTGCTGAATCGTTGATGCCAACTGTTGCGCCGGACCCACCGAGGCTTGAGCGGAATACAATTGATCCGTCATTCATCAGCGGGTGCTGAGCCAACGTGATCGGAGCCGTGGTGGCCGTCACCAGATTCTGGAAGTTCAGAGTCGGGTAACCGGGGATCGGACTTCCCTTACGAGCGAAGATCTCCAGACCGTTGCCCCATGCGTTCGTCAGATAGACGCCGTCGTTGGAGGTGGTGATGCCACTCGCCGCAGCCAACTTGCCGCTCAGGACAACACCGTCACCATTGCACGCCAGTCCGAATGTGTCTGGCTGGAAGACTGTTCCGTCAGTGAAACCAGGGGCCGCATCACCTTTGCGAATGACCACTGTCTTGCCTGACGGTCCCATCCACATGACGGCGGCATTGTTCTGCGTCACGCCAGCAGTAGTGATCACGCCGGTACCGGTCAGCGCTGCACTGACAAGTGCCTTACCATCGTTGTTGACGTACTGCGGGCTGCCTGCAGACACTGACATGACCACGCCGGTACCCACTGGGTACGCATCGCCGCCGCGGTAGATGATGTAGTTGTTGGTGCCGGTGGAATCACGCCACATCCAGAATGGGCTGGTGGTGGTGGTGACGCCAGTACCGTTCAAGTTGCCGGTGATCAGCGTGGCGCCGTTGGCGCATTGGTACTGCGTACTTCCCAGACCGTTGGTTCCGGTGGTGGTATTGCACACCAGGCCAGCGGCAAGTCCGCTTGGCAACGCATTACCTGCGCGAGCGATCTGCGTGAGACCAGCTCCGCCCGTATTGCCGGTGACGAAGATGTGCGTGTTGTTGGGAGCAGTGGTCTGAAGACCGGTGCCAGCAAGTTGGCCGCGGAAGGTCACGATGCCCGTTGGCCCGATCACGGGGTTGTTGAATTGATTGGGAACCCACTGCGCATCCGCTGGGACGCCCGGGATGCTGGTGAGGCCGGCAGGGTTTCCGTCGGTCGATGCGATGTTGGTCCACGTTCCATCAGCGAACGTGGAGGCGGTGGCGGTCAACGCCATGATCATTGTGGTGAGTGAGCGAGTGCGAAGCATGAGTCGGACCTTTCAGGGGGTACTCGGGGGTGTTCCAATCAACGCGATTCAATTCAACGCCGGGGTCGGCGCATCAAGCCCTCACACACTGATGTCAGGGTCCACAGGCATAAACATAACCCGTTGATCGCACATATCAAATCTTCCCTAAAGAAACTCTAAGAGTTTATGTGCGATTTAGATTATCGGTCTTGCAGTTGATCACTCACCGGATGGGCGACTCGAGTGATATCTGGGTTCTGATTCGGCGCCGGCGTTGGTACCCCGACCTATTGGCCGAGCGCCCGGAGCACCACCGTTGCGTACGCCCCGCGCGGCAGCGAGAAGCGAACGGATACTGCTCGTGAGCCGCGCTCGGTGGAGTCGTCGACATCGGGTTCCACTATGAGACCGGCGGCGCGGGCGAGGAGTGGCCGAAGTGCGTGACCGAAGCGGAGGGCGGCGATCCCTGGGACCACCAGCGCGGCGGAGGTCAGTCCCTCGGCGGTGATTGCCTCTTGCCACGCATCACCCCACGGCGCAGCGAATTCAGTTTCAGGGCTCAGCATGGGAGCCTCGCAGGTCAGCCAGCTGGCGGGGAATTCCGTGGGGCGCGGGAAGAGCAGCGGACCGAAGTCATCGGCCGCCTCGATGGTGCGCCACTCCTGCGCGGGCAAGGCGCGCACCATGCGGCGGGCGCCCTCGTTCCATAGGAAGCTCTGGTACGCCTCGATGCACATGCCGCGCAAGAACGGGCGCAGCGCCATGAATGCGGCGTCGGGTTCAGAGCCCGTGGCGAGACGTTCGAATGGTCGGCGGTCTGGGCACTCCGGTAGCTCTGCGGCGAGGCGCTTCCAATTGCCCCAGTG
>CALQCP020000162.1 GCA_943329105.2 Chitinophaga pinensis
CGCGAGCGCATTGCGCTGCTTGTTGACGCTGGGACTGCGTTCACGGAACTGGGATTGTTTGCGGCGTGGAACATGTACCGCGAATACGGCGGCGCACCGGCAGCAGGCGTGATCACTGGTATCGGCACCGTGCAGGGCCGGTTGGTGATGATCATTGCCAATGACGCCACGGTGAAAGCGGGGGCGTTCTTTCCGATGACCTGCAAGAAGATCATTCGCGCGCAGGTGATTGCCGAGCGCGCCCGTTTGCCGCTCCTCTATTTGGTTGACAGTGCTGGTGTGTTCTTACCGTTGCAGGAAGACGTGTTCCCTGACACGGACGATTTCGGTCGGATTTTCCGCAATAACGCGGTCTTTAGTGCCATGGGCATTCCGCAGTACGCCGCCATCATGGGCAATTGCGTGGCGGGCGGCGGATACTTGCCGGTGCTGTGCGACACCTTGTTGATGACCGAGGGAAGCGGCCTGTATCTGGCGGGTCCCGCATTGGTGAAGGCGGCAATCGGTCAAGAGGTTTCCAGCGAAGATTTGGGCGGTGCGGCCATGCATGCACAGATCTCTGGAACGATCGATTTCCGCGAGAAGGATGATCCGGCATGCATCACGCGCTTGCGTAGTTTGCTGCAGGCGAGCCGTGCTGCATTGCCGGCGCCGACGCCAGCGGTTCCTTCGGTGCAGCCTTCGCGCGCGCCGACTGAAGTGACTTCGGTGATTCGCGTTGAGCCTGGCCAGCAGTACGACATGACCGAGTTGCTGGGCTGCCTTGTCGATGCAAACAGCATGGATGAGTATCGCGCTGAGTTTGGGCAGTCGCTGGTGTGTGGTTACGCGCGCATTGGCGGATTCGCGCTGGGAATCGTGGCAAATCAGAAGAAGTTGACGCAGAAGAAGATGGCCGGCGGCAAGGCTGGTCCTTCGGTTGCCACCAACATGCCCGCAGTCATTTATGACGACAGTGCTGACAAGGCCGCGCGCTTCATCATGGATTGCAACCAGCGCAAGATCCCCATTCTCTTTGTGCACGACACCAATGGATTCATGGTGGGGCGCGACAGTGAGCAGGGCGGCATCATTCGCTCGGGAGCGAAGATGGTCAACGCCATGGCAAATTGCGTGGTTCCCAAGTTGGTCTTGATTGTTGGTGGAAGTTACGGCGCTGGCAATTATGCCATGTGTGGTCGTGCCTTTGATCCGCTGCTCACGCTGGCGTGGCCAAATGCCAAGTGCAGCGTGATGGGTGCGGCGCAGGCAGCGAGCACGTTGCTACAGATTGACCTAGCGGCGCGCGAACGCAAAGGTGAGAAGATCGACGAGGGTATGCGTGCGCAGTTGCTCGAAGCGATCACTCGCAGTTATTCCGAACAGCAGGACATCAAGTACGCGGCAAGCCGTGGTTGGGTCGATCGCATCATTGATCCGCAGCACACTCGTGACGAACTGGTGGCCGCCATACGAGTGGCATACCAAGCGCCAGTGGAAGCACCGTTTCGTACCGGCGTACTGCAAACCTAAAGCAACCAAGAGGAGCGAGCCATGCGCATCGTGATCGCAACTGGTAACCCGCACAAGGTGGATGAGATCCGTGCGGTGCTTGAGCCGATGGGATTTGCGGTGGTGTCGCTGCCAGAACTTGGTCGACCGGTGCCAGCAGAGCCTGACGAACCCGGTTCAACATTTGAAGAAAATGCACGAATTAAGGCTCGCTATTACGCGGCGGCGCTTGGTGAGGCGGTGCTTGCGGATGACAGCGGACTGGAAGTGGACGCGCTGCAGGGAGCACCCGGCGTACATAGTGCGTACTGGGCTGGCACCGAGGGCTCGCGCGCGGACCGTGATGCACGCAACAACGCAAAGCTGGTGGGATCAATGCGCGGCATTCCGCCGGATCAACGGCGCGCGCGCTTTGTATGCACCATGTGTATCGCTACGCCGGACGGCATAGTATTGATTGAGACGCGCGGTGAATTTGAAGGCGTCATCGCTGATGAGCCGCGCGGCACAAATGGATTTGGGTACGACCCGCACCTGTGGATTCCTGAGCGCGCCATGACGAGTGCGGAGCTGTCGCCTCAGGAGAAGAACGCCACGAGCCATCGCGGACGTGCAGTGCGACGCTTGGCATATCTCTTGTTGCATAAACGGATTTCCTGGTAACCAACATGCAGCACGCAGCAACCATTCCGTTGACGATTCTGCCGTTGCCATCGCAGCGCTACAGTTGCCATGGCTGCGGCAATTGCTGCCGTGATTTCACAGTGCAGCTGCGCGAGGCGGATTTGGAAAAGTTACGTTCCCAAGATTGGGAGCGCACGCTTGGCGATGTCACTGTTGAGTTTCGCGGCCGGAGATTCCTTGCCCAGCGCGCCGATGGTGCTTGCGTGTTTCTCTTGGAGGGCGGAAAGTGCCGAATTCATGCGGAATTTGGCTTAGAAGCGAAGCCATTGGCATGCCAATTGTTTCCATTTAACTTTGCGCCGGACGCCGGTGCTGCGCATGTTGGCATCAGCTTTGCGTGTGCCAGCGTTCTGGCAAATCAGGGCGCACCGCTCTCCACGCATATGCGAGACGTACGACGCATGGCAGATGCGGTTCCGGAGTTAGTACCGGTTCGAACATTTCTTGATGACGCAACCGAGGCAACGCCGGAGGAACTTCAGTATGTTGCAGAAGCGTTGGATGGATGGATGGCGAATAGCGCGGTGCCGTTGGTTATCCGTATCGACGGATTGGCATGGCTGGGGCAGCAACTGTCCGGTGCACGATTTAGCAAAGTGCGCGGGGCACGTTTGCAGGAACTGATGCAGACGCTGGTGCAAGCGCTTCCGCGAGAACTTCCACTTCATCCGGTGCAGGCGGCAACGCGCGCGCAGCGGGCGACACTGCGGCAGGCGGCGTTCTTCCGACTGGAGGATCCCAAGATCGGGGAGCTTCGTCGCGTTGGCCGAGTGCGCGCGATTGTTGGTCAGTACCTGCGAAGTCGCGCATTTACGAAGGGTGCGGGAATGATGCCGGCGATGGGTGATCGTTGGCCTTCGGCGGAGTTTGCGGCGATTGATCAAGTGCGTTCGTTGATGGATTCGTCGGAGTGGAATGCGTGTGAGGAACTGTTGGTGCGGTGGATGCGCTCCACCATCTTGGGCGGTCGCGCGTGGGGCAGCGGCTACTACGGGTGGTCAGTTCCTGCAGGAATTCAGGCCTTGGCGTTGAATGTGGCGTGCGCTTGTTGGCTGGCGCGCGCGCATGCTGCCGCCTGCCGTCGTACTGAGCCAGCGCTTGAGGATCTGCGCGCCGCGATCGGTCGGGTCGATCGCGCTTGTGGTCGTGCACCGTGGCTTGGTAGCCGTGCCGAAGCAATGCGCATGCGGTTTCTGCGCGTCGATGACGGACTGCGCCGGGTGGCTGCAGCGGCGCTGGTCAACTTGGATTGACGGCGGGCTCGCGTCGGCGCATGCGATACCAAGAAATCACCAACGGCAACGAGATGAGCCCGAGCGGAATGGTGGTGAACATTTCGCCAAGACTCTCCAGCAGTGCCAGTTGCTTGAATCCGCCATCGGCGTGTGAAACATCGAGGCCTCCGCCTGCCATCCAATTGGCAACCAAGACCGTGGTTGCTTCACGGAATCCGATGCGTCCAAATGGATTGAGCATGACAGCAATCGCCGCTACCCCAAGCACAGTGACGGTGGCAAACGAAAGCCCAAGCTCAAGAATTTCTGCAGCGCACCACATGCGCACGATCCACAGGAGGACTTCGACTACACGCAGAATCGTGCCGATCCAGTAGGTGCTCGGTGTGGTGAGCATGCGGGTCCACTCACCGAAGCGGCGCGTGATGATCGGTAAGTGCGCAAGCCGCTGCAACGCGAATCCGCCGATGGCAAGCGCAACCAATACAAGCGCGGCCCAACCAAACCCAGGGACGGGAATGATGGCAGTCGCTGCGATGACTGCACCGAGAGAAACCAACACCACCAGCGTCACGGCAATAAACCAAGCGGTGGCCTGCATAAATGTCAGCCGATTGGCAAGCAACGCGTAGGCGTACCGCACCGGAATTCCCAGGCGCACCGGGAAGAAATTGCTCGTGGCAGTCACGAACGTCAGCCACTGAATCTCCATGAATCCAAGGCGCCGCACCGGAGCCAACACCATCCAGAACAGCGCGCCGTCGATGATTAAGCTCACTGCGGTAGTCAGCGCGATGCCGATCACCAGCCACGGGCGTTGGTTCCATGCCGCGCGCACACTTTCAATAATTCCAGCACGGGTTGGATCGGCAGCGACGTCGATGGCGCCTTTCACTACCCATGCCACCAATGCCAGACCAACCAGGAATCCCACCGCCTGCATGGCCGCGCGCTTGGGCGCAAGGAACCGTTTCATCATGGCGCGGAAGCCAGTCAGTTCAGTGGGCTGCGCGTTCATTGGTGGTTACCTACAGCATGCGGGGCGTGGCTACGGAGGCGTTCGCGCACAATGACCCACAGCGCACGGACACCGTCCGTCCAGCGGATCTTCTTTCCTTCGGCAAAGGTACGTGGTGAGTAGTGCACGGGCACTTCCGCCACACGGATCTGTGCACGCGCCAGCGCGGCGGCAATCTGCGGTTCAATACCAAAGCGCTCTTCAGAGAGCCATGGCAGCACGGTTCGCAACACTGGAATCCGCAGCAGTTTGTAGCAGCATTCCATGTCATGCACGCCCAAGCCGGTGGCTTGGTTACTGATCCAGGTGAGTGTGCGGTTCGCAAGCGCGTGCAGGTGCCGGTACCCGCTGCGCTCGGTAGCAGTTCCCCAGCGATTTCCAAAGACAGCGCCAATGGACGGAGTGCTGAGCGCCGCCAGCAGCGCACGGAAATCAGCGGGGTCGTATTCAAGGTCTGCATCCTGCACCAGCATGGCATCACTGTCATTGGCGCGGGTGAGTACTGCGCTACATCCCGTCATGAGAGCCGCACCTTTACCGCGGTTGTGCGGGTGAACGATGAGTTGCACCGCGCCACCCGCGCGTCCGGCGCACTGCACTGTTGCCTGTGCTGCGTCTGCGCGGCTGCCATCATCAACCATGATCAGTTGCACGCTCCAGCCGGTGGGCATGGGTGCCGAAAGTACGCGGTGAACAATCTCTCCAAGGGTTGATCCCTCGTTAAAGACAGGCATCACCACGTAGAGAATGGGCATGCTCAGAGCAGTCCTGCGCGGCGCGTCAGGATTGCTGCTCCGGCTTACCGAGCGAAGATCGCATGCTCGTATCAGCCATGATGTTCTGCATCTTGTAGTAGTCCATCAAGCCAAGATTGCCGCTGCGCAGCGCTTCGCTGATGGCCTTAGGAATCTCTGCTTCGGCCAACACCACCAAGGCCCGGTTCTTCTCTGCCTCTGCTTGATGCTCGGCTTCCAATGCCACTGCTAGCGCGCGGCGCTGCTCGGCTTGTGCTTGGAATCGCTTGGTGTCAGCCTCGGCCTGCGCGGTCTGCAGGTTGGCACCGATGTTCTCACCGACATCGATATCAGCAATATCAATCGAGAGAATTTCGAACGCGGTGCCGGAGTCAAGACCCTTGGCAAGCACGGTCTTGGAAATCTTGTCCGGGTTCTCCAGAACGCTCTTGTGATCCTCGGCGCTACCGATGGTGGAGATGATGCCTTCGCCGACACGAGCGATGATGGTCTCTTCAGTAGCACCGCCGACGAGTCGTGCAATGTTCGTTCGCACGGTGACGCGGGCGCGTGCCTTCAACTGGATGCCGTCCTTCGCTACGGCATCGATGGTCTGGCGACCCGACTGCACACTTGGGCAATCGATCACCTTTGGGTCAACGCTGGTCTTGACAGCGTCAAGAATGTC
>CALQCP020000163.1 GCA_943329105.2 Chitinophaga pinensis
GCGGGTGAGTTGACGTATATGGAGAAGACCTACGAGCGACAGATGTTGCATCGGCAAGCATTTGCTACCAAGCATGAACACTTCGGCGCTCGACTGCGTGCCGTCCGCGCGTGGGTGTCTTCCATATTCATGAACGGCTTGTGGGGATACGGCGAACGCCCGGCGCGCCTGTTGCTTGCCACCGCGGTTGGGATTGTCCTGTTTGGCACGGCGCAGTACTTCCTGAATGGCGTACCGGATGAGAGCTTCGGCGCGCACCTGTACTTCAGTGGGATTACCTTTATGACCATTGGCTACGGCGACCTTTCGCCCGAGGGAGTCTTGCCACGCTTCCTGGCGGTGCTTGAGGGCGCGGTCGGTATCTCGGTGATCGGAATGCTGATTGCGTCGTGGACGAAGAAGATCATGTATCGGTGAAGGGCAGGGCATCACCGATGCTTATTCATAAATGCGCTGATTTAAGAATCTCGCGATATTATTTCAGTATTTGAAGCTTGCAACGCCGCAGTTGCCGGGCAGAATGACCGAAGTTGTTAGTCATTGATGATTTCTAGGTCATCGATGTCATTCATGGTTACCGCTTCGCGGCATAGGCCACGAAACCGGTCAGTTCCCGAAAACTCCTTTGTTTAGAGGCATATTTAAGATGAAACTCATTCAGTCTCTTGTGGCATCCGCAGCGCTTCTATCAGGATTGGCAGCTTCCAGTGCGAATGCGTACGTCGCGTTCCTCCGCACCGACCTGACCCCGTACGCAAAGTTGGAGAGCTATTCATCACTGAGTGAACTTGCTGCCAACAGCAATGGCGCCCTGGCTTCGAACATCACTCCGTCCATTCCAGTGACGCAGAGCATGTTCACGGACGGCACCTATTTCTACAAGATCGCTGCCAACGCGCAGGGCGATGCTGGAACATATAACAATCTGTTCATCCGCTACCAGAGTCTCTCGGATCTTTGCAAGGATGTGAATGGCGAAACATTCCTCATGAACGGGTACGGCATGTACTACGACGATGAGGTCATGGCTGACAACCTCACGGGCCGCTACATCCGCACCACCCGTTACGACCCGAACAGCCCTGTGACCATTGGCGCGTACGTGTACAGCAGCTTTGCCAACTTGGTGAACAACGTCGCCGACTATGCCGGCGGCTTTACGAACCAGACCGTGGCTTTCGACTGCCAATTCTGGGCGTGGGATGGAAAGTACTACCGCACCAACGTCTCCGGCCCGACGGGTGCATCCACGGTGACTGGGTTCAACATCTACAACAGTTCTGAAGACCTATACAACGGCGTCGTGGCTCAGACCGTTGCTTGCACGGCAACCTACGCGGGCACCATGCGCTTTATGGCGCTGGAGTCGTCATTGATTCCGCCCCCAAACTGCGTCGGGGACTTGAACGGAGATGGCGTTGTGAACGGAGCCGACCTCGGCATCCTGCTCGGCGCTTGGGGCATCTGCCCGTAACCGAAGCGAGTCAGCCAGCCTGATATCTCATTGAAATCACACGCAGGAGACACGGATGTGTTTCCTGCGTGGTTTTTATTTTGCGCGAATTGTGATCGTGATGACATTTAGTGCGAAAGGCCCTCGCTTTCGTCCTTGGATCGGGCCACAAATTGCGGTTGTTATGGAGTTAATTACTAGATTTCTCCGCTACTTGGGCTACGTTCACTCACCCTTAGATACGTTTCTACTTCCCCTTCCCTTACTGAGGTTTCCATCATGGTTCGTATTGCCACCTTTGGCTTCACCGTTGCCGCGGTTGCCCTGACTTTTGCCAGCACATCCAGCGCGGCTCTGCTCTACGTGAGCACCACTTCGGCGGGCGTCGTGAACGCTTTCTCGTCCCTCGAAGACATGGCTGCTGGCGCAAACGGCACCGCCCTCGGAACGATCGGATCATCGCTCCTCGCCACCGATGGCGTGTGGACTGATGGTTCGTACGTCTACAAGACCACTGCAGACGCCCAAGGCGTTGGTGGTAGTTACAACAATCTGTACGTGCGCTACAACACCCTTGCAGACTTGGGTGCAAACAGCGGCGGCACGACGTTCAACATGACCCAGGGCATGTACTACAACGAAGACGTTGTTGCGAACACCACCAATGGCTGGTTCTTCCGGACCGCATCGTTCGGAGGCGGCGCCAATGTTGGCATGTATGCGTTCAATGACTTCGGCACGTTGGTCGCGAACAACAACTTCTACGCCAGCGGCTTCACGGGCGGCGATCAGAACGGCGACAATAAGTATTGGGCCGGCACCGGCAGCACGTGCTGGCGGTCGAACGTGCAGGGCGGCGTTGTGACCAGCTTCAGCGTCTTTGCCAGTGGCCCGGACCTGTACAACAACAATCCATCGCTCAACGTGGGCAGCAACGCTGGCTACGACGTCAACACGCGATTCATGACGATTGAGTCGTCGCTGATTCCGGCCCCAGGTGCCATCGCGATGCTCGCCTTTGCGGGCGTCGGCATCTCGCGTCGTCGTCGTGCATGAGTTTGATTGACTGAGTTATGTTTGAATTCTCAAGCGCCCCGGCCCTGTGCCGGGGCGCTTGCATAGTTGGGTGCTTCGAGTCATCATGCCCGGCATGAGTCTTCAGTTACCCAGTACCCGGCCGCTATCCCACTTCCGTTGGTGCGCAGCCGTAGTGCTGTTGGGCTGCGTGACGTGCAGTTGCGAACAGGCAACGCAGCCCCCGGCCGCAGCGCGCGAAGTAGCGGTGGCCGCACCGGCTCCGGAGGCGAATCCCTACGCAGCGACCGCCGGTCTGCGCTTGAATCAGTTGCAAGTGATTGGCACGCACAACTCCTATCACATTGCGCCGGACATCTTCACCTATTCGTTGTTTGATTCGCGCGCGGAGGCGCTTGACTACACGCACCAGCCGATGACCGCGCAACTTGACGCGGGTATTCGAGGCTTTGAGCTTGATGTCTTTGTGGATGATGCTGGCGGGCGTTACGCACATCCCATTTCCATTGTTGGTCGGTGGCATGACGCGCGCTTTGATGCGCCTGGATTCAAGGTGCTGCACATTCCTGATATGGATCAGGAATCGATCTGTCCAACGCTGGCGGGATGTTTGCAAGACATGGCCGCGTGGAGCGCATTGCACCCAGAGCATGTGCCGGTGTTTGTGATGCTGGAATGCGTGGCGGTCGACGTGCCAAGCCTGCCGGGGTTTGATATCACCGACCCAGAGCGGTGGGAGTTGCGACATGTGGAGGAGCTTGATCGGCTGGTGCAGGCGACGTTTGGCCCCGAACAGTTGATTACTCCGGACCGTGTGCGTGGGAATGCCGCTTCGCTGCGTGAGGCGGTGACCACGGTTGGATGGCCAACGATTGACGAACTGCGCGGCAAGTTCATGTTTGTCATCACCGTTGATGATCACGTAGTTGCCAAGCACTTAGCGCGTCATCCGGGTCTGCGCGGCACGGTGTTGTTTGCTGATTGCGGTGATCAGTCCCCGGACGGCGTGTTCTGTGTGATCAATGACCCAAGTGCGGATGGAAAGCGCATTGGCGAAGTAGCGGCGCGCGGCGTGTTGATCCGCACGCGTGCCGACGAGAACGTGGTGGAGCCACTCAGCGGCAGTACCGAACGCCAGAAGCAGGCCCTTGCCAGTGGGGCGTGCATCGTGTCAACGGACTTCCCCGCGGCAGATCCGACCATGGAATCGGGGTATATGACGTGCATGCCCGGTGGTGGCACGGCACGCATTCATCCACTGGCGAACGACCCGCGCGCGGGGCAGTCAATCAAGCCGTAACGGGGAGCGTGCCAACCATGGTCGCTGCGCGCAACGTGTGGCGCGGAACGCCGCTTACGGCGTAGTGGTGCGTCGATGCGTCAGGAACCACGCATAGATGTCATGCCCAGCGCTGAGGTTGTAAGTGGCCGTCCACGAATCATGCCCGACGCCTGGATAGATGGTCAGCCGCGCATCCGCCGCCACTGGTGATGTGCACCCAGCAACGCCCGTCACTGGGACAATGGATCCTTGCACCGGGATGGTTCCGTCGGCGTCACCGTGAAAGGCCCACATGGGCATGTTGCCAAGCAGGCAACCGCGTTGATTCCATGCGTCGATGCCATTGCCGCAGATGGGCACCACGGCAGCGGGCAGGGCGTTTGCGCCAACGGTTCGGAGGTATTCCCAGGTACCGATCGCGCCGCAACTGAGACCGGTCAGGTAGATGCGACTTTGGTCCACGCCGTAGTGGCTGGCTGCCCATTGCAGGAAGGCGTCAACATCCGATGGGTTGTGGCAGCCGCCGCGTGCATTCTGCGGAGCAACCACCACAAACGCGTCGCCCGCAGTGGACGCGGCCACTGGCCAGCCGTTCCCCCTGATGAGTTGCGGAACGCCATTCGAGAGCAAGCGATTGAGTTCTGCCGAGGTTCCGGTGCCATTTTCTCCAATGCCATGGAGGCAAACCAAGAGTGGCCAGTCGGTGCGCGTGGCGTATCCAGCCGGAAGGTACTCCCAGAAGCCTTGTGCAGCGCTGGTGGTTCCAAGTGGCCGCATCACTAGTCGATCAGACGACACCGGGGTAACGCAATTTGCATCGCCCCACGCGCCCAGCACCCCGGCGAGATCGCTGCCACCAACGGAGCCATTGTTATCAAGATCGCCAACGCACGGCGTGCTGCCGCACGGGCCCCAGTTACTGAGTACGGTGGCAAGATCTGCGCCGGACACGATGCAGTCGCGATCAATATCAGCAGGGCTGCGCGGATCCGGGCACTCCACGATGGCGTTGACCTTGAATTCCCCAATCAGCACGTCTTCATCCACTGCGCCGTTGCGCGCTGCGAATCCGAATGACCAACCAGCGGAATTGATTGCGGCGGTTTGTGGTTGGCCCTTATCGATATAGATGAGGGTGCCTGTGTTTCCAGGAACAGCAATGGTGACTCGGGTACCGGTGCTGCGTGACCAAAATACGGTGGCGGTTGCCATGCGAATGGTGTTGGCAGCCAGCGCGGTGGTTGTCCAAGTGACCGGCGTGTACGTGAACGGAACGAATGCGAAGTTCGTACCACCCGCCCACTTGCCGTTCACGCCGTTGGCGCCTGCTCCGGGATAGCTAGCAAACCCAACACTCAGTCCCGATTGATCTTGAACGAATGCTTGCACACCATTTTCGCCACCAGACATGCGTGTTCCGGAGGCGTTGGAGAGGTTGCCCCAGAGAAATGAGAATCCGTCGCCCGGGCCACCGACACTGTTGCGGAAACTGAATCGAAACGTCGCGGTGAATTCAGTGATGTTGCTGGCGATCGGCGCGGAGACCCACGTGCCGGAGGAATTTGGCGATCCGTCTTGCACCAGGCGCAGTCGCGTGTAACCCGAAAGATTGACCGCTTGCGCCGCCCCATAGAACGAGCCCGATGCCGGCGCAAGGAAGTACTCGTTGATGGCTGCGGTGCAGGTGGCGCCGCCTTGGGCGTGGGCTGAGGCTGTGACCAGCGAGGCGAGCAGTGCACGGAACAGTTGTCGGCAGGGGACCATAATGACAACGTACGCGCGGGCGTGGCAGATGCCACAATGGAAATTCAAATTATGCGGTCTGGAAGGCCCTTCAATTTCATGGCAATTAGTGAAAGTTATCACTTTGAGTGCGTTTGGCGCAAAGTTGGGGTCCGCGGTGCTGCCGGAAGGCAGCGCCAAGCGGACGGTCACGCAGCGCCGTCAGTTGGCCTTCGGTGCGTTGATGAGCGGTAGCACTGCCTCGGCCCAGATGCGATAGCCGGCTGGTGACAGGTGCAGGGCATCCGGCATCAGTTCTTTCCGAATGTCGCCGTTTGGCTCAATGAAACGCGTAC
>CALQCP020000164.1 GCA_943329105.2 Chitinophaga pinensis
GCACAGCAAGATGCACGCATGTCATTCACTGACATCGCACTGCAAACGAATATCTCGCCAACAAGCGCCGCTGATCGATTCCGCAAACTGCTGACCGACGGAATCATTCGGGTCATCACGCTTCCGGATCCATCACGCATCGGGTTGACACTGTCCGGCAATGTGCGCATCGTGGCTGATACAGCCACCCGAGCGCTCGCCGGCGAATTGAACAAATTGCCAGAAATCGCCAGTCTTGCCATTGTGAGCGGGCGCTTCCAAATCGCTGCGGAATTCAACACCCGTGATTCCGCTCACTTTGATGACCTCCGAACACGGATTCTCTCTACCCGGGGCGTGCAGCACGCTGAGATGTCTCTGCACCGAAAGTTGTACAGGCAGCATTTCAACTGGTCCACCCCTGAGGGGGCGTGATACTCATGAGATGCGCGTGATGTAGTGCACTGCGCTACGCAGCGCGAAGACCCCGCAACCGTCACAGTGCGGATATCGTCCTCCGCATGGACAGCATTACCCTCATTCGTGAAACACACTGCTGGATGCGCTGGCTCACCGGGCGCACCCTAGAGGCGGCATCCACCCTGCCAGATGCAGACTTTCGCCGCGAATTCCCCATTGGATCCGGGAGTGTTCACGGAACACTGACGCATCTCCTCGGCGCAGAGCGCATTTGGATGAACGCCATTCACGGAAACGCCACAGCAATCATGGCGTCCACCGAAGAATTTCCATCTATCGACTCCATTCGCCAAGGCTGGTCGGTGGTACGCGGTGCATGGGACACATATCTCAATCAAATCACGGATGATGAGTGCAGCCGAGTGGTCATGCGAGTCCGGGATGGCAAAGAGGTTCGCCAACTCGTGCGCGACATCGTGGTGCAACTACCGACCCATGCGCTGTATCACAACGCGCAAATGTCCTTCATGTTTCGGCAGATGGGCCACTCGCTCCCCGATTCCAGTTGGATTCTGTGGCGACGCGAGCAACTCGCACAAACAAAGCAATGAAAGCTCCGATCGCTTCCTATGCCATCACGCTCGCGGACGTCAGCGCCGCAGCCGGACGTATTGCGCCCCATGTGCTGCGTACCCCAGTGATTGACAGTGATGTCCTGCGTGAACTCACCGGTCGAACGGTGGTATTCAAATGCGAGTCGATGCAACGAACCGGTAGTTTCAAGATTCGTGGCGCAACCAATGCCGTCCGTAGTATTTCGGAAGCGGATGCCCCGCGCGGCGTGGTCACGCATAGCTCAGGAAATCATGCATTAGCGCTCGCCACCGCCGCGGCGGAGCGGGGCATGCCAGCGCATGTGGTGATGCCAGAAAACGCATCACCAACCAAGCGCGCCGCAGTGCTCCATGCTGGCGCACAGGTAGTCACCTGTGGCAACTCCGGGGCCGAGCGCGAAGCGATGGCGACTGAAGTCCAGGCCCGCACCGGCGCCACCATGGTGCCGCCCTTTAACCACCCGTGGGTCATGGCTGGTCAGGGAACAATCGCCTTGGAAATTCTGGAACAAGTACCAACAGCTGGCACACTGGTCATTCCCGTCGGCGGCGGCGGCATGTTGGCTGGTATGGCAATTGCTGCGCGCGCATTGCGGCCAGATATTCGAATCATCGGCGCCGAACCAGAACTTGCGGGCGATGCAGCAGAGTCCAAGCGCACCGGCAGGCGGGCTCCGCAGCGTCCGCCAGTGACGATCGCTGATGGACTGCGGACATCGCTTGGTGAACTGACGTTCCCAGTAATCCGTGACCTGGTCGATGACATCGCCTTAGTTTCAGAGGCAGAGATCATTGCCGCCATGCGCATCATCTTCATGCGCGCGCGATTGGTGATTGAGCCAAGCGCGGCGGTTGGGGTTGCAGCCATCCTCGCGGGGCGAGTCGCCGGCCCGATGGATCTGCCCACCGTGTGCGTGTTGTGCGGAGGAAACGTTGACTTGGCCAACTTGCCGTGGTCCGCGTTGCCAGCCTGAAACGTCACGCTCCAGAGTCACGTCCAGTGCGACAACAGCAACCCAAGGTCGAAACCGTTCGTGGTTCCGTCGTTGTTCAAATCCGTGGGCCCTGGTTGACCCCAACCGGAAAGCTGCAATCCAAGATCAGCGCCATTGACCACGCCGTCGCCATTAATGTCACCAATGATCGGGGCTGGAACGCCATTCATCACCAAGCTTGAACTACCTGCGGTGGTGCTCGAACCATCGGCAAAGGTGCCGCTGATCAGTAGATGAGCCACTTGCCCGGCGGGAATGATGGTCGGCAGATCAAACGGCGCGCTGACCAATGGTGGCGCCGCGGGAACCGGAACCGTCTCGTTAATCGTTCCCTGGGAAGTCAGAGAGATGGCATTGCCAACAATGGAGAATGTTCCTGTGAGCGCCATCGCTGCTGGTGCACTGTTCGTGAACGGCTGCCCAAGCGCAGTTCCCGCGACGGAAATGGTCACCGGTACGGTCACGGCAAATGCCCACGTTCCATCAGTATTTGGCGTCGCAACACCAATCGCTGCACCAGACTGAGCAGCGGTCGCCGCGGTCAACGAACCACTATCCACCGGCACATCAACATTGGTCAAGCCAATGAACGTGGACGATGGCTGCACCGTACGAAATGTTGAATAGGTGAGCAGCATCGAAGTGCTGATCGTTCCCACTTGCCCCGCCAGTGTGTCCACAAGCAGGCTCGACACATCAACGACGCCAGTGGTTGGATTGAATCCAAACTGAAAGGTGCCCGTCGGATGTGTGTTGGTGATCGACACCTTCGGTTTCACAGTCGATGAGAACGGGATGGCCGAATTCCCAGAACCACCAAAGAATCCTGGAATAGTGCGTGTGCCAGTTTCGTTCGTGACGGCCACGTAATCTCCAATCCAAGTGCCCGCAAGCGGGATTTGAATGTTCGTCTGTTGTGTGTAAGTACTGGCTGATGCCACCGTGCAATTCCACCGGCTTTCGGCAGCGCCTGCGATTCCCGAAATCATGGCGAGTGCGGCGGAGAATCCGATGGTGGAAAGTGCCCGATTCATAGTGGAAACGTAGCACGAATCGCCCAATTGTCCAACAACGGATCGGGAGAACCAGCCACTCAAGGTGTCTCTGTCTGCGACCAAAGGCCCAGCAGCAGCCCCAAATCCGCGCCAGTGACCCAACCGTCAAAGTTCAGGTCGCCGATGAGCGGGTGTTGCGCTCCGAACTCCCCGAGCAGAATTCCCAAGTCAGCGCCATTCACAAATCCGTCATGGTTGAGATCCGCGATGGGCGGACATGATGGGCACTCGTGCCGAATCCAGTAATTGGTTCCGTCAAATCCGGGCAGCACCGGCGGCTCATCCGGCGGCGGCGGGTTCGCGGGGTCTGGCTCGGTGCACGGTTGACCACTGCGGATTGGCCCAACATCCATGCCCAATGTCACCACTGCGTACCACGGCCCACCAGTCACAGTGATGTTCTGCACCATTGGCGCACACCGCCCGCCAAACCAAATCGAGTGTGTCTCCAGTGGTCCATTCATTGGACCGCGCATCAGGTGCAGTTCCGCAGGAAACTCTGCGTCAAGCGTGAGACGAATGATGCGCGAGCCGGTGTCTCCACCAAGCGCGTACCAATCGGTGTCACGCGGTGATCCAGTGGTGCATGAACCTGCCACAGTGTGCCCTGCGGGTAGTTGAGAAACCGCTCCAAAGCGCGTTGGCCCATCGTTGGTGTGCAGATAGCACACTTCATCGTTTGGCCGCGCGCCAGCAGGAACAGTGATGGTGCACGGCGGCAGCCCGCACAGTGCGGCGGCCCGAGCAACGCAGACCCAGTCCCAAGTGGCACCGTCGCAGTAGCCATCAAGTGGCGTCACTCGAGCGCAGCAATCCGGATCTTCACAGCCCGGATCCGGGTGTACCTCGTTGCACGGTCCGTAGGACGGACATACAAGTCCATCGCATTCCGTGTTGGCAAGATCTACGCACACTTCATCCCAGGTCACGATGCAGCAGTCCGGCGCGATGCTGCACACCGCATCGCAACACGGCGTTGTGAAACATCCAGGATTGGCATGCACCTCATCGCAGCGACCGCCACCTCCGGTGGGTCCACAGGCGGGCGGCGGAACAAGTGATGCGGCTGCCGGCACAGCTCCCGGATCTGCGCCAAAGCCAGCTAATTGCCGCGCAATCACGCATGCCGGAGAGTCGCCCAGGGAATACTCCGTTGCCAACACCGCCAGTTTAGATTTCACTCGCTGCGGGTTCCGAGCAGTGAACGCGGCGGCGCCGCAGTCACGAAGATTTCGATAGCCGAGCGCAGCATGCCCTGCAATATCTGCCTCGATGAGATCAAGGTCGCAGTCACCATCGATGTTCACGGCAAGAAAATGCCGCGCAAAGCTGGAGTACTCAAGCGACTTGGGCGCCGCAAATGCAACACTTGCAGCGGTTGAATCATTGCGCCACACCAAGATGTTTCCAGTGAGCACGGTGCTCGTCACTGCGTCCAGGTCGCCATCGCCATCAAAGTCTGCCAGCAGCGCGCCCCAGTGGTAGCCACCGGCAATCTCGCCGACCTTCACCGCACTTCCAAAACCACCAGCACCGTCGTTGCGGAACATCACCAGTGGCTGATCCGCTCCAGTGGACAAGAGTGGCGCACAAATATCGATGTCGCCATCGCCATCCACGTCACCAATATCAAAGGTGACAATTGCTGGCCGAGTGATATTAGGAAAGTCGGGTGCCAGCCAAGAAATTGGCGCACGGAATGACCCGCCCACTTGTCCAAAGAAGATGTCAAAGCGTCGCGTGCCCATGCACCCAACCACCAAATCCGTGCGACCATCGGCGTTGAGATCGCCTGCCAGTACATCTTGCGGGCCAGGGGCTCCGCCGCTCCACGCGTCCACGCGGATTCGTTGTGAGACCGTGAAGTTTCCGGTTCCGCCGTTCAGCAAGATGGCAATGTGCTCGCTTGCATAGCAGGAAACCGCGAAGTCAATGTCGCCATCGCCGTCAAAGTCACCCTTGGCAATCGAACGCGGCTCACGATCAAGTTGAATCATGGCGCTCGCAACCATCAACCCACTGGCTGCTCGGCGCAGCACTTGCAAGCGCCCCGAATACGAACGGATTACCAATGTCAATTCATCGGCGCCGTCCCCATCAATGTCTGCGGCGACGGCGTCGTCCACTTGTCCATCAACATCGATGGTTTGCATGGGACCGGCACTGCCATCGGTGTTGAAAGTGCACCAGTTGAGAATGTTTAAGCTGTCTCGCCCGGGGAGCAGCAAATCAATCTTGCCATCGCCATCCATGTCAAAGAGCCGCGCACGCGTCGGATAGTGCGCAGGCGTGCACTCCGCGTAAAAGTCTGGCTTGGTGGCGAAGGTGACATCGGCGCGTGACGCCGGTGTGATCCATACGAACAACATCAACGTCATCACGCTGCACACCAAGCGCATGTTGTGGCCGTTGATTTGCACTGTCATTGATATGAGTTCATTCGCGGGGGTGTTCTCATTGCACTGGCAATTTCGCAATCATTTCGTCCACTTTCGCCAGCCGCTGGCCATGCCGGGCGACCGTGGGCTCCAAGAGCGTGAGCGCCTGAATGTGCAGGCGCGCGGTCTGTAAATCACCCGCCTCAACGGCAATGGCGGCCACAAACTCGCGTGCCGCGGGGTCGTACGCCCGTATTCTGGCTGCCTTGGTGGCGTGTTCAAGCGCCAACTTCAGATTCTTTCTCCCGCGCTCAATCCGCGCCAATTCCATGGCGAAATTGGCGTCGTTATCGGAATAAGAGTCCAACACCTGCAAATGGGGCACCGCCGCTGCTGC
>CALQCP020000165.1 GCA_943329105.2 Chitinophaga pinensis
ACCACGTTGCTGGCTTGCCCTACTGGTTTAGCCAGCGGGCTTTCCAAAAGATGCCTGGCACAGCGCGGTGCTTAGTGCATCCAAAGATGGTGGAGCCAGTTCGAAGGATGATGGCTGCGTGGGTTGATCTTGAACGGCAACAAACGCCTCACGAGATTATTCCAATAGAGCCAAATTCTGACTATCAATTACGGCCAAATATGTTTGTTCGCGCTATTGAAGTCAGTCACACCACCCCCGCGCTGGCGTTTGTAGTGATTGAACGCCGTAGTAAGTTGCGTGAAGAATTCCGTGGTGTCTCTCAAGAGCGCCTGCGTGAATTGCGTGGTCAGGGTGTTGAAATCACCAAGACGATTGAGATTCCATTGGTTGCCTACACCGGCGATACGGAAATCGGCGACTTCCTGTTTCGCGAGGAGTTCCGTCAAGCACAAGTGGTGATCACTGAATGCACGTTCTTTGAAGATGAACACCGCGATCGCGCCAAGGTTGGCAAGCACATCCATGTTGAAGATTTGCGGCCACTGTTGGAAGCATGGACCGCGCGCGACATCATCATTGGTCATGTTTCGCGACGCACGTTGATCCCATTCGCGCGTGAACGCATTGAGGAAATTGCTGGACAAGATCGGGCGCAGAGTGTGCACTTGTTGATGGATCACCGATCGAATCGCACGCGCCATGAAAATCAAGTAGCTGCGTTTGAAAATAGTGCAGTAAATTTTAAAGTGCAAAAAGGTGAATTATCGAGTGAAATTCAAGGGGGTTCTGTTCTTGACTTGCCAACCTCATCCTCTGAAATGACCGTTGACGGGATTGATGGCCATTTGTAATCGGGCGTGATTGACGGTCGCGCCTTTGTGCTCTACAGTGCCGATGTTTGAGAGCGCGGCGTGGTGGGCAATCTCTCCGTGCGCAACAATATGGTGTTGGTTGACTCTTGATTCATTTGCAGTTGTTGCGTTTGCGCGCACACTCATCATGGATACGGGGTTTGGTTTGAGTCTTCGCGTTGCACCTTCTTGGTGTCAGCGATTTATGTACGCGCCTTTGTGTGTGGTGCTTCTTTGGGAGATTTACTGGTCATGGCTGCGCGAACCACTGCACACAACACCACTTCTCACTCAACACATCTTGCGAATGCGGATATTCGCGATCGCTTGTTTGAATATCTGCGTACTCATCATGGTGAGTTGCAACGCCATTGGTTTGACCAAATTGAGGTGGTGGCTGTTGATGGCGCAAATCTCTCGTTGCTGGTTACTGAGCCGGTGCGGTTGTCGTATCTGCAGCGTTGTTGCGTTCCGCAGTTCACAGAAGCTGCATGTGTGGCAACTGGGCGCTTGATTGGCGTGCAGTTTGTTGGTGATCGAGTGGCGCCTATTACTCACCCCGCCACTTCGTTGGCGTCTAACACGGTTGGCGCGGGTGCCACCGGTGAAGCGCTCTTTGATGAACAAATCTTGTTGTCTCCGGATTATGTGTTTGAGACCTTTGTGGTTGGGCCAAACAACCGCCTTGGTCATGCTGCTGCACAGGCTGTAGCGCTCAAACCTGGCCGTGCTTACAACCCGTTCTTTGTGCATGGTGGCATTGGGATGGGTAAGACACACTTGCTCCAGGCCGTGTGTCAAGAGATGTTGCGGCGCGACCCAACAACTCGAATTGTCTACATCTCATGCAGCACGTTTATGGATGTGTTCCACGAAGCAGTACGCGCGGGACGAATGATGGAGTTTCGGCACCGGTTTCGGAATGTGGACATGCTGGTGATCGATGACATTCACTTCCTCTCCAAGCATGAACAGACGCAGGAGGAGTTCTTTCACACATTCAATGCCCTGTACCAGGGTGGTCGGCAAATCGTGTTGAGTTCTGATGCCGCACCTTCGGAAATTCCTGACCTTGAAGAGCGCTTGGTAAGTCGATTCAACTGTGGCTTGGTGGCGCGGATTGATCGACCGCCATACGAGACGCGTGTCGAGATTCTGAAGTCAAAGGCTGCGCTTCACGGCATACAACTGCCTGATGATGTTCCTGCCTACATTGCGGCTCGCCTTGATTCAAACATTCGTGAGCTTGAGGGTGCACTGACGCGCCTTCGCGGCCTTTCCATGGCGAACGGCGTTCCAATCACGCTTGAATTGGCTAAGCAGGCGCTTGCTGATGGCCGTCCGACCGATACCGCTGGTGGTTCATCACAACCAACCATTCAGCAGATCATTGATGCAGTGACTCGTTACTACGACATTAAGCTGAGTGAACTGATGTCCAAGCGTCGGCACAAGAGTGTGGCGCTTCCGAGACAAGTGTGCATGTGGCTCGCGCGCAAGCACACCCGTTTCTCGCTTGAGGAGATTGGTGGCTACTTTGGTGGTCGCGATCACACAACAGTGATGCACGCCGTTCGAACCGTGGGCGCCAAGACCCAGACCGACACGGCGTTATCTGGTGACGTCACTCGTATTGAGGAATCCCTTGAACGGCACAATAACGCGGTGTAGGTGGCTGTCCACGCGCGTGGGTCGATGGTGTGGTACCTGACGATTACTGACTGTTGGTCGCGACTGCCTTCGGGGCAATAACCGCCTGGTCTCGTGGGGGGTCATGGGTAACGCCGTGTGTTGGCCGCACGCTGGTCCACACACTTCGTTAACAGACGCCTCATGAACGTTCATGACTAAGAGTTGACAACTCGACCACAGTCGTATTTTGAGTGTAAGTTGTTGTGGTGTAGTTGTTTATAGTCTTGGTTTCTGGGTTGTCCACCAGGCGTCAGGGCTCTTTACTAGGAGGAGGAATATATAAGAGTTCACTCCTTCTGAACCCTGTCGCGGCAAGGCGCACCTTACTTTCGATCAGCAGCGCCTGGGCTATATACGCCGGGCTGGCAGGAACGACACCAGACGGTCGTACGACCACCGAGACGCGTTTCGTGAAGTGATTCCCGGCAACGTACGCATGGATCGCCCGCCCGCCCATAAACGGCATGGAGGGCTTGTGCGGTACCGGAGGCCCCAAGACCTGATCGATAGTCACGCAGAGTGCTCCCGCCATGTTTGATGGCACGGTTCAAGATGGTCCGAATGGCGAGCGCCAGCGCCGCGACACGTTTGGGTGACAACTGATCACACCGGATGCGAGGATCGATACCCGCAATGTGCAGTGATTCATCGGCGTAGATGTTGCCGACACCAGCCACAATCGTTTGATCTAACAGGGCGACCTTGACGGCGCGCGCCCCAGTCATGGCAGAGCGAAGGGCTTGCGCCTGAATCGTCAGTGCATCTGGACCAAGTTCGGCATTCCAAGATTCATAGAGAAACGTTGTACTTTCATAGGCCGTCAATCCGCCAAAACGGCGTGGATCTCGAAAGATTAACGGTATGGATGCCGACCGACCGACACCTCGGCCGCGTGTGGGTTTCGCTACAAGCCACGTGACATGTTGATGTGAATCGCCGGCATCACCGCCAGCAATCAATTGTCCACTCATACCAAGCTGTACGACCAAACAACGTCCATCTGCAGCGATGATTGCCAAGCGCTTCCCGTGACGCGCAATCGATTGGATGGTCGCCCCATCTAATAATTCCAAGGGAGTCATCCAGGCGCGCTGGGTTCGCCGACCTTCACCCCGGCCACTACCGCGCGCGCGCATGTCATGTGGACCAATGGTGGCCACCCGCAGCACATGCCCAATCAAGGCAGGCGCGATCGTGCGGCGCAAAGCTTCAATTTCCGCGAGTTCCGGCAAGGTGCACAACTATACTTCCACCATGCAAGAATCCGCCCCATCGACGGTCATTCTCACCCCCGCCGATGCAAAGGCGGCCACCGAGCGATTGCGTACGGCGGTGCACTCGGTCATTGTTGGTCAGGACCGGGTGATTGATGAAGTCATGATCGCGCTCGCTTGCGGCGGGCATGCGCTGATCGAGGGTGTTCCTGGCCTCGCTAAGACATTGTTGGTTTCAACACTGGCCCGGAGCATGTCCCTTGGGTTCTCGCGCATTCAGTTCACGCCGGACTTGATGCCAAGCGACATGACTGGCACCGAAGTGATTGAAGAAGATCGATCAACTGGAACGCGACGCCTGCGATTTGTTCCGGGGCCCATCTTTTCCAATGTCATTCTTGCGGATGAAATCAACCGCACGCCACCCAAGACCCAGAGCGCGCTCTTGGAGTCAATGCAAGAGCGACAAGTAACGGTTGGCGGCGTGAATCATCCATTGCCCGATCCATTCTTTGTGCTGGCGACGCAAAATCCCATCGAACAGGAAGGCACCTATCCACTTCCAGAAGCGCAGCTCGATCGATTCATGCTGCAGATTCTGATTGGATATCCAACCGCAGACGAGGAGGCGGAGATCGTGCGGCGCACCACTGGTGCTGCGCCGAAGCCAACCGAGCGGGTGCTCAGCGGCGAAGACGTACGCGCAATTCAAGCGTTGGTACGGGAAGTTCCCGTTGCAGATCACGTGGTGCGATATGCGCTTCGATTGGTTCGCGCTACTCGACAAGCGCAAAATGCCACTTCATCAAATGCGGTGGTGGGTGGTCAAAAATTGCGGATCATGGACTATGTCAGTTGGGGCGCTGGGCCCCGTGCAAGTCAATTCTTGGTGCTGGCCGCAAAGGCTCGCGCGCTTCTTGCGGGAGCACCCACTGCGACGCCTGACGATGTGCGCGCGGTTGCGAAGCCAATTCTCCGGCATCGGCTGCAATTGAACTTCAATGCCCAAGCGGATCGCATTGGTCCAGATCAGGTGATCGATGAATTGCTGCGGGAGATTCGCGTGGAAGACACCGGCGCAGCCGGCGCCAAGGAACTGGAACGCCTCGTGAAGCCTGCGGGCGCCTGAACGGAGTTCTGTGCGCGCAGAGCAGTACCTGGCACCAGAGACACTTGCCCAATTGGGACCATTCGAGTTGCGCGCGAAGCGCATCGCGGAGGGTGTCATGAGCGGAATGCATCGGTCGCCATACCAGGGCCTTGCCGTGGAGTTCGCGGAACACCGGCAGTACGTTGCTGGCGATCCCGTGCGTCACATTGATTGGAAGGTGTTTGGGCGCAGCGATAAGTTGTATCTCAAGCGATTTCAGCAAGAAACCAACCTTGATATCCACATCATGGTGGATGCCTCGGGAAGCATGCGCTTTGGAACACTGGGTAGCAAAGATGGATGGGGTGGTACCCAGACTGGCAAGCAATCAAACTGGACAAAGTTTGATCACGCAACGGCGGCGGCCGCTGCTATGGCGTTTCTTGGACTTGCGCAGCGCGACCGCGTCTCTACGGAAATGTTTGGGTCAACATTGATCGCCGCAACACGTTGCTCCAATTCACAAGGTCACTGGCGCGCCATTGTTCAATGCTTAGCAACCCATGCCGTTGATGGGCGCGCAGACCTGCCGCGCGCGGTTGATGAATTGCTTTCACGAGGAACACATCGATCACTAGTAGTGATTGTCAGTGACTTTCTCATGCCGAAGCAACAGATCAAAGATGCGCTTGCGCGGTTGCGACATCGTGGTCATGATGTCATCTTGGTTCGTGTTCTCGACAGAGCAGAGTTGCGATTTGATCTTGATGAGAACGCGCCGTTTGAAGGCCTTGAGGGTGAGGCGACACTGGAGGTGGATACTCGCAGTATCCGCCAGGCG
>CALQCP020000166.1 GCA_943329105.2 Chitinophaga pinensis
CCAGCCAAAGAGCGGAACCTTGATGGGCTTGGAACGCCCAAGCCCGCTGCCACTTCCCATGGCAGACGTCTCTTTGATCCGACCAAAGACGGTGGAATCAAACCCCGCAAAGAGCGGCGTCTCCCCGGGTCCGGCAGTGGCTCGAGCGCCCGGAGTGATTTCCAGTGTCACCTTCTGCTCGACCGTCGCTGGCCCAAGGCACGTATTGCTGCACGCTTGGAATTCAATAGTGATTGCAAATTCCACGGTTCCCGAAGCAGATTGCGCAATGATCACCGGAACAAACGCAACCACCTTGCCTTCATAGACACCAAAGGTCTGCGGACCCTCGCCAAGATCGCCCTTCACCGCATGAGGTGCCGGCCACTGGATGTCGGCAACGCTCACCATGGCCGCACCAGCGGGCAGGGTCTTCACATCAATCGCCGTAAAGATTGCGCCGTCGAAGGCGGTCATGCCAGCTGGCAATGCGCGCGATTGCACTTCGCTTGTCCAAATGTGCCAGTCGCTGGCAATGTCCAATTCCACCGCGATGGGGAGCGTGTCGCCCGGCGAGGCCTTGAGGAGCGCGGCCGCGGTGCGGACTTCCACCTTTGAGGCGGAGCTCCCCTGTGCAGCGGCTCCGCGATTCATTGCAGCAGATGCCAGCAGAGTCAGTGCCAGGATCAGCCAGCGCAAGGAAGTGCGTGCAGGGCAGCAGAGTGCGGCGGGCTGTTCATTGGTCATACAAGGATGGAGGTTAGCCGCGTGGGCAGGTAAACGAGCCGGTTTCGCGGTTTGGCGGGCGCCAGGAGGGGTCGCATTGCTGGAGGAGCTGCCGAGGGGCTGAACGCGACAAATTCAACGATATCTGCTATAATCCCCCACCTGCCTCCGGATGTTCCGGGGCCGTCCGTCTTGGTTTCCAGGTCCT
Source organism: Chitinophaga pinensis (assembly GCA_943329105.2). Classification (GTDB taxonomy): domain Bacteria; phylum Planctomycetota; class Phycisphaerae; order Phycisphaerales; family SM1A02; genus UBA966. The sequence goes on from CALQCP020000166.1 coordinate 914, forward strand.
CAGTGTCCTGGGTCCGCTTCCTTGCACCGCCGTCCATGATCGCCACATCGATCCTGAATTCCGGCTCCAGCCGCCTCCCATGACGCCTCAAAGCGTCATGGTCTGCTTGCTGGTCGTCGATGCCGCGCGCATCGCCGACGTGCGTCTCGGTTGCGTCCCCAGTGTCCGCCCGGAGGTCGCCCGTATGGGTTGACCGCCGCGCCGCACGAGGTTCTTCGGCCGCCAAGGCGGGCCATGCGTCGACCGGACGCGTGGCCCGTTTCGTTTCTGGTCACCCGGTCGTTCAGTTGGTCCCGTCGGACCAGTCTGAGTCACTCGCATAGCACATCTTTCACCACATCTCATCATCCACGCTTCGGAGCACCTCACCATGAACCGCGAAACACTTGCCATCCTTGACTCGATCGCCCGCGACCGCAACATCGACCGCGAACTGCTCATTCACGACCTTGAGCAGGCCATGGTCAGCGCCGCGCGTAAGCACTTCAATTCACTCGACACCGAGGACTTTGGATGCGAGATCGATCGCGCCACTGGCGCTATCACGCTGTGGCGAGAAGACGAAGACGGCATTCGTTCCGATGTTGACCTGAAGTCGCTCGGTCGCATTCCAGCGCAGACCGCCAAGCAGGTCATGATCCAACGCTTCCGTGAAGACGAGCGCAACTCGCTCCTCGAAGAATTCGGCAAGCGCCAAGGCGAACTCGTCACCGGCACCGCTGCTCGTTACGAGGGCGGCGCCCTCATGGTGCAGATTGAGCGCATTGAAGGATTCATGCCGCGCAGCGAGCAGATTCCTGGCGAGCAATTCCAGCCCGGCGATCGCGTTCGCTGCCTGATTCTTGATGTTCGCGATGCGACCAGCCAAGTGAAGGTAGTGCTTTCCCGCGCTCATCCAGACTTCATTCGCAAGCTCTTTGAAGCGGAAGTTCCAGAAGTTGCGGAGCGCGTGATCGAGATCAAGGCCATGAGCCGCGAGCCCGGTTTCCGTACCAAGCTCGCAGTGTCAAGCGTTGATAGCAAAGTCGATCCGGTCGGCGCGTGCGTCGGCGTGCGCGGTAGTCGCATTCGCAACATCGTTGACGAACTCGGTGGCGAGAAGATAGACATCGTCCGTTGGAACGAGTCCAGCCAAGTGCTCATCGCCAATGCGCTGAAGCCGGCTGAAGTTGAGGAAGTCAGTCTCTGCTTCGAACTCGGTCGCGGCACGATCATCGTTCGCGAAGATCAACTGTCGCTTGCGATCGGTCGCCGCGGACAGAACGTCCGTCTTGCTGCTCGACTCACTGGTTGGGATGTTGACATCCTGACCCCTGCGGAATTTGAGCGCAACCTGCAGGCGATTGAAGAGACCGTACGTCCACTTGAAGGTTTCACCGATGCGATGTTGGACAAGATGGGAGCCCTCGGCCTCATCAGCGTCTTTGACATTGAAGAAGTCGGCGTGCCGGTCCTCACAGCGGAAATCGGCATGTCCGAGGAGCTCGCTGAGCAGGTCGTCTACGCATGCAGCGAGAAGGGCAAGATTGTGGCTGAAGAGCAGCGCATTGCTGCGGAAGAAGACGCGGTGCGCAAGGCGGAAGACATGCAGGCCACCGATCTCTTGCTTGGTGGCGGCGGCGTGCGCGACGCAGCGGTACAGACCGATGCGGGCGCCGAGAGCGCGGCAGATTCCATTCTCGGCGGCGGCAACTAATTACGGCGGGCGAACGAAACGACGGGCATTTCACTGAGGAGCAACACGAGTGTCGAAGCAGATCCAGAAGGTACGAATTTCACAACTTGCCAAGGACCTTGGTGTCGACTGGAAGGACATCAAGACCAAGTGCGAGAGCGAAGGTGTTGTCGACCAGGCCAAGACGGCGTCGAGCACGGTATCGATCGGTCTTGCGGAGACAATCCGCGAGTGGTTCGGTAGCGGTGGCGTTGCCACAGCCACCGCTGTTGAAACAACCGCCAAGGTTGAAGCGCGCCCGAAGCCCGAGCCGCGCACGAAGGCTGCGACTGGGTCAACCGATTCGACCGCTGCCGCCGATGCTCAAGCGGATGCTGCGCCTGCTGCCAAGGGTAAGAAGGCGCCAGCCCGGGCTGCCAAGACGACCACTGATGCAGCGGCTCCCGTTGCGCCGTCTGCTGGCGCCGTAGCGCCGACCGCGCCAGTTGTTGCCAATGCTCCTGCAGTCAGCGCCGCAGCACCATCAACCGCACCGGCTGCTCCCGCCGCTGCGAAGGTGGTTTCCAAGGCCGTACCAGCAGTCGCTACGCAGCCCGTTGCGACCGAGACCCGCGCATCCGTGCCCGTCGTTTCGTCTGATGCTGCAAGCAGCGACGCGACGCCATTTGTGATTCCTGAAGTTCCTGAACTCGACCTCGCCCCGCGCGTCCCCGGCGAGGACATCTCCGTGGTGACTTCGCCAGAGAGCGTTGCCCCGCACACCGTGGTCGGCGCACCAGTGAGTCCGTCCGTCATCGGCAAGGCGCATCGCTCCACGAAGCCAGCAGAAGTGGCGCCTGCAGCGGTGGTCAAGCCGCCGGTGCGACACACGATTCAGCCGGCATCATCGCCGCCGTTGATGAACGTTCCGAAGCGCCCCGAAAACGTTCGCGCCATTGGTCAGACGCTTACGCCTACGAAGACGGCGCTTTCGGGCCCGCAGGTCATCCGCGTTGAGCAAGCAGAAGTACTTCCAGTTCCGCGCCCGCGTGTTACGGGTGCGGGTGGACCGGGCGGACCAGGATTCGGCGGAAGTCGATTCGGTGGCGCCGGCGGAGCAGGTGGCGGTCGCGGCGCTGGTCGCACCACACCATCAAGCCGCACTGGTCGTGCAGGTGATCCGCGCGGCCGCGACTTCGCGCCGGGTGGCGGTTCTGGCACCATCGACAAGGGCGAGCGCGACAAGCGCTTGGCTGAAGCGTCCGGTTGGATGAAGAACCGTCGTCACAAGACTTCGGGCGGTTCGCATGGCGGCATGGGCGGCGCTCGCGTTGAGCAAGGTCCACCGAGCGAAGTGCACATCACCGAGCCGATCTCCATCAAGGAACTCTCAGAGAAGAGCGGCGTCAAGGCCAGCGACATTCTGAAGCAACTCGTCCTTGCTGGACAGATGGCCACCATCAACGGCAGCATCGAAACCGAGCGCGCCATTGAAATCATGATGGGCTATGAAATTGAGCTCATCGTGGAAGAGGCGAAGAGCGTTGCCGACATCATTGAGGAGCGATTCACCGCACGCGTACGCACGGAAGAGCGCGCGCGTCCGCCCGTGGTCACCATCCTTGGTCACGTCGACCACGGCAAGACCAGTTTGCTCGACCGCATTCGAAACACCAATGTTGCATCGGGTGAAGCGGGTGGAATCACCCAGGCGACCAGTGCATTCCAAGTCCCCGTCAAGGCGGGCGACAAGGAGCGCGTGGTTACTTTCATCGATACGCCCGGCCACGAAGCGTTCACGCAGATGCGCGCTCGCGGCGCACGCGTGACGGACATTGTGGTGCTGGTGGTGGCTGCCGATGACGGCGTCATGCCGCAGACCATTGAGAGCATCAACCATTCCAAGGCAGCTGGCGTGCCGATCGTGGTGGCGCTCAACAAGATTGACAAGGCCGAGGCCACTGAAGGCAACATCCAGCGAATCTTTGGTCAGCTTGCCGAACACGGTCTGAATCCCGTGGAGTGGGGCGGGGAGACCGAAGTACTCAAGGTCAGTGCCACCAAGGGCACGGGCATCCAAGAGCTGTTGGAAATGCTCGACTACTTGGCTGATCTGCGCGACTTCAAGGCCGATGCCAAGGGTCTTGCTCAGGGCACGTGCTTGGAAGCGCAGATGGAAGAGGGTCGCGGCACTGTTGCGCGCATCATCGTCCAAGAAGGTCAACTCAAGAAGGGCGACTTCATTGTTGTCGGTCGTGCCTATGGGCGTATTCGCGACATTGTGAACGACCGCGGCCAACGCATCGAGAGTGCCAGCGCTTCTACTCCAGTAGCAATTTCTGGTCTGGATGTGCTGCCGGATGCAGGCGACAAGTTCTACTGCGTGAAGAGCGTCAAGGAAGCGGAACAGGCCGCGCTTGAACGTCGTCGCATTGAGCGTGAGCGTGAACTCGCTGCGCCGAAGATCACCTTGGACAACATCTTTGAGCACATGGGTAAGGGTGGAGTCAAGGAACTGCCGCTGGTGGTCAAGGGCGATGTGCAAGGTTCCGTGGAAACACTTCGCATTGTGCTCGGCAAGATTCGCACCGAAGAGGTGGCAGTCAGCGTCAAGCATTGCGCAGTGGGCGGAATCAACGAGAGCGATGTTGCGCTTGCTGAAGCCACCAAGGCGATCATCGTTGGTTTCAACGTCACATCCAACTCCAAGGCACGCGCACTCGCTGAAGCCAAGGGTATTGAGATGCGTCTCTATGAAGTCATCTATGACCTCACCGATGATGTTGCGAAGGCGGCATCCGGGTTGTTGGAGCCAGAACTCAAACTTGAAGTCATCGGTCATGCCGATGTCCGCGAGGTCTACAAAATCACCAAGGTCGGTGCGATTGCTGGTTGCTACGTCACCGATGGCGTGGTGGAACGCAACGCACAGATCCGTGTTACTCGTGGCGGCATCGTCATCGAGAAGGATCGACGTCTGGAGCAGCTCAAGCGCTTCAAGGACGACGCCAAGGAAGTTCGTTCCGGCAACGAGTGCGGCATGAAGATCGACGGCTACAACGACATCAAGGTCGGCGA
>CALQCP020000167.1 GCA_943329105.2 Chitinophaga pinensis
CAATGGGACATCTTTGAGTCGCGGATCCTGCGCCCCATGCTCGAGGGCGCGCCGCCGCCTTCCTACGAATCACTCATGGAGCGCTGGAACCTCACCGCGCTCAGTCAAGTTTCAAACACCATCGTCTCCATGCGCCGCTCATTTGCCGCGCATCTTGTCCAAGGTGTTGGCGCGACAGTGGACACCTCGCCGGCCGGTGCGCGCGGCGAACTCCGCGAACTAATGTCCCTATTAGAGGGACGAATCCAATGACGGAAGGACGAATGCAATGACGAATCCTGTTGATCCAACCACGCGCCCTGAGCCATTTCAAGACGGATCACTGCGCGACACACTGGCGTGGGTACTGCACTCACTTGATCAGCCCGCCGTCGCATCGGGTGACTGGATCGCCTACGAGGTGGATGCCAAGCGAGGAACAGCGGTCGCGCTCCTCACCGATCCAACCACCCCGCTGGCTCGCCTTCGCCGCGCCCGCATCCTGTGGGCTGCGCTGCGCTCCGAAGGTGAGCGAGCAGAAGATCGATCCATGGGTAGTCGCCTAGCGATCGCGGCTACGGCAGCTGCGTACCTCTTCCACGGCGAACGTATTTCAAATCACGATGATGCCGCTCTGCTCGCTGCACTTCGCAGCGCTATCGCTGATGATGCCGTCCCGGCAGAAGTACGACTCATGATGCAGATGGCAGAGCGCAAGTTGACCGGTCCGATCGGTTGACTGCCGAGCGCGGAAACACCTGAAATCAACTGGCAGGAATTGCTGCGGGCGCAGCGACTGGAGCGGCGACCGGCGCACTTGCCGGCGGAGTCACTGGTGCCGCACCGGTGGCAGGCTCAGGAGCAGCGGTTGTCGCTGCAGCCTGCGGTCTGGATAACGTTGGCTGCACTGCAGTGATTGGCTCGATCATCCCATCAATGCCGGTTTCAGGAACCACCGCCGGGTCACGCGCGCGCAGTTCATCCCAGCGAACGCGCGAGCCACCAACAACAGTGCCGGTCGCATAGGCGGCGTCGATGAGTGCGATCTCATAGCCAGAAAGCGCGTTGACTTCACGGGTCTGTGAGTCCCCGAGTTTACTGGCCGCTTCAAGCACGTCGGTGCTAGTGCGCAGTCCAACATCAAACTGCCGCTTCTCGGCTTCATAGGTGCGCGCTGCAAGAATCGACTCCAAGCGCGCCGCCAAGATGCGCTGCCAAGATGTGTCAATGGCGTCCACCGCATTGAGCACTTCTTGCCGAATAGCAAGCGCACGCGCATCTTTGGTGGCCATGCGTTGCACACGCTGTAGCACCGCGCGCCGCAACTGGCTCATGCGCGCTTCATTGCCGATCGGAATCTCTGCGCGGGCCGCAACTTGGTACTGATCTGCGTCGCCAATATTGCCAAAGCTGTCAGCGACGCCGCTGCCAGCACCGAGCAATTGATAGGTGTAGTCGACCGTAAAGAGTGGCAAGGTTCCATTGCGGGCAACTTCGACGTTGGTGGCATCCACAGCCAATTGTAATTCCAACTCCAACATTTCCATGCGATTGCGCACCGCGCCATCTGCAAGGACATTGGCATCAAGTTGCAAGCCAAGTGGATTCGGCTGCGTTGCAGGAATCAATGCACACCCGTCGGACATGGGCATATCCGGGTCATTCATGATGCGCTTCAGATCTCGCTGTCGATTCCGCAGCGCCGCATCAGCCAAGATCAGATTTTCCAGCGTTGATCCAACCCCACTTTGCGCACGCAATACTTCCACCTGCGGAGCATCACCGTTGTCCACGCGGCGCTGGGCGCGATCGAGCTGCGCGATGGCAAGGTCATACTGCTGCTTACGAACTTCCAACTCGCGGAAGGTGCGGTACTGATTCCAATAGGCCTTATCCGCGTTGGCAAGAATGCGAATCGCCTCAAGTTTGGTACGCGAGTCAGTAATTTGTCCTTGCAGCTTGGAGACGCGAATGGATGCGGTAGCCACGCCCACACCAGCATCGCGCAACAGCGGCTGGCTGATAGACATAAGTAACCCGCCTTGATCCGTCTCTGAGGTCAGTGCGCTGATCTGTCCGGACTGGGTGTATTGCGGCTGAAACTTGACTAAACCGCCAGTAGCCAAGGGCACCGCCACGCCCATCTGCACCTGATCCGAGAAAAGTCCTTCGCTGTTCTGCAACTGTGTTAGCAAATTACTACCGTTACGGCTGTATTCGGCGTAGAAGAGGCTGTTGAACTTTGCCTCCTCTTGAGTGATAGTCGTCTTGGCAATATCAGGCGCTACCAACTGCACGCGCAAATCCAGGTTGTTAGCAAGCGCCAACGCGCGAACTTCGGCAATGGAAAGCGTTCGGGTGCGCTCGTAACGCGTTGATCGGAAACTACCCGCCGTTGCCTGCGCCACGGCATCTTCGGCTGGAATCGGTGGACCGTAGGTCGCTGACGATAGATCCACCGACTCGATCGCCTTCAGGGCATTGTCAGGTGCAGTGAATGGAGTCTCTTCCGCACGAAACAAATCGTTCTGGCAGCCAGCAGCCAAGAGCGAGAGCGTGGTGAAGATGGCGGGAAGGAATCGACGCATCGGGTCACTCGTGACGAAGGGCCTCAATGGGGTCAAGCCGCGAAGCCTTGTACGCAGGGAACATCCCGAAGGCAACGCCGACGCCGGCACTAAAGACGATGGACAGGATCACGGCCCATGCCGGTACATCAGCCTGTTCAAGATTTGCTCCGGGAATGTATGTCAGACTCACTGCCATCAACTTCCCAATCACCAACCCGGCAATTCCACCAAGCACCGTGAGCGTCACTGCCTCCAACAGAAATTGCAGCAGGATGGCCGCCGATGTTGCACCAACCGCTTTGCGCAATCCGATTTCGCGGGTGCGTTCGCTCACGGATACCAACATGATATTCATGATGCCGATGCCGCCAACCAACAGCGAGATGCCCACAATGCCTCCGGCGATCGCGGTAACACCCGATGCCAAACTCTTGAATTGGTTGATGTACTGATCCAGTGCCGCAACACGGAACGTGTCGGGATCGTCTGGCTGCAGACCGCGTTGGCGACGCATCACGTACTCCACCTCAGCCTTCGCTTCCTCAGCGGTCTCGGGGCTGGTGGCGATGGCCGCAAACTGCATGAAATACCACCCATCCAGCAACTTCTCTGCCACACTGAATGGGATGAAGATCTCCGCCTCGCTGGAGTTCATTCCCAGCATTCTTGCCTGAGTGGTTTCCACCACCCCGACCACCAGGAACCGGCGTCCGCCAAGCAGAATGTGTTCGCCAAGTCCGCCGTTGCCGTCCGTGTCAATCTTCAGTTCCGTGACGGCGGCCTCGTTCACCAGCGCCACTTGTCGCGCCGTATCAATATCGATTTGGCTGAACGGTCGACCGCGCATCACCTTGCGGCCCACGGCGTCGTGCCATGCTGGCCAAATTCCGTTCACGGTCATGCCGTCAATGAGTTCCGTATCACTCTCAACGCTCATGGGCAAATCAACAATCGGAGAAATGCCCTTGATGGAAGGGCACTGATCCATGATTGCCTGTGCTTCGCTGACTTTGAGGCGACACTTCTCCCACGGAAACTTAGCGCGCGGAACGTTGTCGGGGCGGTTTGGGAACACATACAGACGTGCTGCACCAACACTTTCAAATTCAGAAAGCACTTTGGCTTTCAACCCAGTGAGCGCCGCAATCACGGCGGTCACGCTGGCAACACCGACAATGATTCCCAGTGCGGTAAGAAACGACCGCGTCTTGTTCGCCCAAATTTGACTGAGCGCCATACCGATCGCCTTCAGGAAGAAGAAGATGGTGAGTCCGCGCCCTTCGCCCTTCGCGCCCTTCCGAGATGGTGCTTTGGTGTTGGTCATGCGGCCGCCTCTTCAGCATCGGCGCGACGACGTTGTGTAGCGCGCGCCTCTTCAACGTAGGGGCTCACTTCAAAGTCTTCCTCGGCTGACAAATCACTGAGAATACGCCCATCGCGCAGTCGGACCACGCGTTGGCAATGGGCGGCCACGTCATTTTCGTGGGTGACAATGATGATGGTCTGCCCTTCCCGATAGATGCGTGTGAACAATGCCAGGATTTCCGCGGTAGTCGCGGAGTCGAGATTTCCAGTTGGCTCATCGGCCATCAGAATCTTGGGGTTGTTGAGAATCGCGCGGGCGATCGCCACGCGCTGCTTCTGTCCGCCGGAGAGTTGATTGGGACGGTGATCAACACGGTCACCAAGGCCAACACGCTGCAGCGCGGAGAGCGCGCGTTCGCGTCGAGCGCGGAATCCACCTGCGGTCGAGGAATACATCAGTGGAAGTTCCACATTCTCTAAAGCGGATTGGCGCGCCAGCAACTCAAAGCTCTGAAAGACAAAGCCAATTTCTTCGTTGCGAATGAGCGCCAATTCATCAGACTTCATGGCGCTTACTAGGCGCCCTCCGAGTGTGTATTCGCCGCTGCTCGGGCGATCGAGGCATCCGAGCATGTTCATCAGTGTGCTCTTGCCCGAGCCAGAGCTACCCATGATGGCCACCATCTCATTGCGGCCAATGTCAAGATCAACCCCGCGCAGCGCGTGAATGGTCTCGACGCCAACGCGATAGACCTTGGCAATTCCGCGAAGTTGGATGATCGATTCACTCATGTCTATTCAATTCAAGCGCTTCCGCATGACGGCACGCAGTTCACAGGGGTTACCTGCGTTTCAGGTCAAAATCGCATGCGCATTCCGCGACCACCACGCCCGCCGCCGCCACCGCCGCCCGAACCGCCGCCTTCGCCACCACCCCATGATTCCTCTGCTTTGACGGCGTCGCCATCCTTCAAGCGCTCGAGGGATTTGTATGGGCCAACCACCACAACTTCGCCTTCCTTCAATCCATCAACGATGATGGTGTTGGTGAGATTGGATGGACCAGTAGCCACCGGTGTCGCCACCGCTTTGCCGTCAATCACTCGGTACACCATGCTGAGGTTTTTTGCGCCAGGAGTGATCAGCGGACTGCTCTTCAACGCATCCGGTAGGTCTTCAACCTTGCGGTCAATCACAGCTTGGCTTGGAACATTCAGCCCACTGTGGCGAGCGATGGAAATATCAACATTACCGCCCAGACCACTGAAGATCTGCTCGCCATTCAGATCAAGGAGCACCGCTGTCTTGAAGAATCCGGTGCCATCTTTATCGTTGGTTCGGCTGAGCGCTACTTCCTCCACCGTTCCAGCAAAGATGCGCTTCTTATAGCCGTTGATTCGAACTTCACCCGGTTGATCCTTGGCGACTCGTGGAATGTCTGATTCACTGACCTTGGCGGTGAGTTTCATCTTGCTCAAGTCGGCAATGGTGAGGATCTTCGTTCCCGGGTTATTCATGGTGCCAACCACCACCAATTCGCCAACCTCGGCATTGAGCTGGGTAATGATGCCATCGATCGCCGCGACCACGACCGTCCTCCGGAGCGCCTCGCGCTGCTGGTCAATCTGCGCTTCGGCGGCGGCCAAGCTCTTCTCCAGTTGAACGATGGTGTTCTTCTGCGCTTGGAATTGCGCATCAAGGTCTGCTGCGCGCGTCACGGAATCCTCATACGCCTGCCGACTGATGTCCCCGGCACGAAAGAGCGACTCCTGCCGTTGCGC
>CALQCP020000168.1 GCA_943329105.2 Chitinophaga pinensis
TCTCGAGGGCGGATTCCGCTGCCGCTGCTGACTGGTCCGCGCGGTCGCGGATACCGGCGACGCTGTCGCGAAGCTTTGCAAAGGTTTCTGCCAATTGCAGATGGCGCGTATCGGCCGTTGTCTCCAGGCGTGCGGCGGTTTCCCGTAAGTCATTTGCTGCGGCCAAGAGGCGATCGTCAGGCTGTTTCAAGTCTGATTTATTACATTCAATCTCAGCGTGCGCGGGCTCTGCTGTGATGCTGTCGGAGGTCGACACAGGCTGCTCCCCGGAGTGGATTTCATTTTCAATGCTCATTCAATTTATATTACCGTTCGTCTGTCGAGTTGGAAGCGCAGCTCCACGATCTTCAATAGGCGCTCACGCGCCTGGGATGACCTTTCAGGGGTCGGATGCGTTACCCGAGCGTTCCAGATGCGGTATTCAGTCAATGTGAACTTGACTCGTCGTGCGTGGGACCATGAGGGGTCGATGCCAAGTTCGAGTTCAAGTGGCGTGCAGGGTGGCGTGTTATCGGGGCGACGTGACGACGGGGATGGCCCGGGCGGGTCAGTGGTGTCGCTGCCGCCGAGATCTGTCGTTGAAATGCGAAGCGGCGCTCGCGGATTTGTGTCAGCGGGAGCGGGCTTCCGCCTTGAATCGTTATCGTTAAAGATTCGGTAGGCAACCGCTCCGATGATCACAACGATCGGCACAATGATGGATAGGGATTCGAGCATTGGTGTACCGCAGCTTTCAAACTGAATCAGCGATAGACGAGCGCTCCGTCATGGCGACGTGGGCTGCTTGGAACACCTGTTGGATGAGTGATAGCACGTCCTTCGCGCATGGTTCTGTCGGCGAATCCTGAATAGGGGACTTGGTCATTGGATGGCTATCTGTGCCGGGTGCGTCGATAAGTGGACAAGGATTTCTCAAATCGCAAGTGCGCTCGCACGAGGTCGGCGACATCACGGCGTTGGAGCCAATCATGAATTGTACTTGTATCGCAATTGGCAGCGCGGCATGCACGGACGGCATCGCTCAGCTGGGCTGACGAAGCGCCATTTCCTTGCACAGCGATGTCTCGAAGTTCACTGATGCGTTTCTTCCAATGGTTGAACGCTGCTTGGATTCGTTGCTCCGGCGAACTTCCTGCGCCCCCTAACGCCTTTACTGCGAGGGCTAGCCCCGCGCGGTCAAGTTGTGCCTGGCTGTAGGCGCGCCATTCGGCGTCGTTGGTCAGTATGCGTGGCTGGGGGTGCCGAGGGGGTTCCAACTTCTCCTGGAGTAGAGCAGCTCGGCTCGTTACGCCTGATGTTCGTATCAGACTCTGAACTTGAGCCAGCAGCGACGAATAGTTCTTCTCTTCGGTTGCAAGTAAATCAGTTGTATCAACGCGGCTCGCTGGTGCCTGGGCGCGAACTTTGCCCGAATTTCTAGTTGGTTGGGGGTGTTCGATTGTTTGTGGTGGTCTTGCACCGCTACGTGACTTTGGGGGCTTGGGGGCAGGGGACCAATCGGGTTCGCCGTGACGGTCAGATGACCGTGCAAACCAATCGAACCATGGCTCAGCCTTGCAGCACCACCCGATGCGCCAAGCCGTTAGATCGCTTACTTCAAGTTCAGTAAGCCGAGGGGCTACCCGGTGCATCACATCATTTGGAAAGAGTAACTTGGCATACTCGTGTGGCCCTTCTGGAGTCGGGTTGTCTTCGTACAGATCCCACGCCCCGTGCAGATGAAGCACCTCATGTGCGATTGTTGCGGCAAGGGTTTTTTCGTCGGCAACGTAGCAAGCCGCTGCCGCAAGCGCATGACGAGCCTCTGGGTCGCCTGGAATGGAGACTGCATACGATCTTCCGCTTCGCTTGATAAGCAGGAGCGCGTGCATGCCATCTGGACCTTGTTCCTGCTCAATCTCATCAATGATTTGACCCGGGTCTCTGAAACCGAGCTGGCTTGCTACGACTTGCATCCATTCGATGGACTGAAGGTCGGCATCCAACTCGCCTTGACTACGTTCAAGTTGAATTGCCCTTGGCGCGCCGAATTCGCGTCCGGCACCGAAGCGGAGCGGAGCGATACGCCATACCGTAAGGCCTGTCCTTCTAGCCAAGAATATGCATCAGTGCATGCGATCTCTGCATTCCGACGTTCGCGTTCGGACCAAGGTTCTCCCGCGGCGCATATCCAGAAGCGGAGCGGCGCAATGGTTCCGATCATCGGCCCTGCTGAGCCAGGGGCGGAGTTGTAATCATCAAAGATCAACGTAGCGCCTTTACCAAATGAGATTGAGCAAAGCTACATAGCTATAGCGGCGCCCCCGAGTAGAACCGCAGCACATATACCGGGGCTCCGATGCGACTGACGGACTCGCGCGCACTCAACCCCTCCGGCGTCGACCAACACCAACACCCGCGCCTGCCGCTGCAAGCAATGCCAACGCGCCTGGCGCTGGTACGGCTGCCACGGTCAGTGAGGTGGCCGTTCCGATGTACGTGCCTTGCGACGTTGCAACATCGAACCGAAACAGATTGTATCCCGTGCTGCCAAAGGCCACGGTGGCGCCGCTCGGATCTGAGCCGTTAGTTACAAAGTAATACGAAGTGGCCCCAGCATGCACCGTGGAGAAGTCGATCGCCGCGATCGCAGGCGCGCCAACATCACTGAAGTTGAGATAGAGAAACCTGTCCAAGCACACCCCATCAACCACGTTCGATGCTTCACTCAGTAGCGCGCCACTCTGCCGCACACGCATCGTCTCCGACTCGACAAAGCTAGTTGCATACGGAGCAGGGGTCAGCGTTGTGTAGTCCCACGAACCCGTGGTCTCACCAGTCAGCGTGGGGTTCTTTTCAATGAAGCTCGCCGGCGCCGAGGCCTTGGTGGCAAACTCACCCTCCACCAGGAAGCCGTCCGCGAAACTCAGCGAGTAGTGGTAGACGGCAGCGCTCGCGCCGCTCGTCAGCAGGGCGGCGGCGGCAGCAGGAACGAGCACGGCGGGAATACAGAGCGTGGAACAAAGGCTCATGGGTCGGGTCTCCATCAAGTGTTGTGGGTAAATAAATGAGTCCCGTTCCTCCCGGACCATTTTCAGCTCGGTCGGCGGGTACGCCTTTTTCGGGCTCCGGCGAGGGCGAGGAGTGCGCACGCGCCAGGCGCCGGTACGGTCACTACCGACGAGTAGCCCGGCAACTGGCGGGTTGATTCATTGCCGTTCGACCATAGGCCGAGCGGGGAGTAGGGCGGCGGAAAGCCGTTCAGGTAGCTGTAGATGTTGTACGCAGTGCCGGTGGCGGCGGTCAGGGCGGAGCCCGTCAGCATGTTGTCGAACTCGCCCGCGGTGTTCGTGCCTAGGTTGAACTGAAACATGATGCTCGTCACGGAGCGGCTCACGCCGCCGATCGACTGCACCGCGCCTGCCACGATCACGTTGTCTGTGTAGACATCGCTGCCGCTGCCATCAAGGCGAATGCTCCAGTCGGTGAGATCCGTCTCATGGACGACCCCGCTGGTCAGGTTGGTCGACCAGTTCACGACCACGTGCGTTACCTGCGGCGAGGAAGCCGTGTAGGGCGTGGTGAGCGTGTAAGTGGTGGTGTAAACACCGGCGTTGGCGCTGGCAGCAAGGGCCAGGCCGAAGCCAAGCGGGGCGACAATTCCGGAACGACAAGTGGAATGGTGGTTGGTGCGCATGGGATTCTCTGTCTTACTACTACGCAATCCACGGGTGGAACCCATCACCCGAACCCGAAATTAGTCCCGTTCCTCCCGTTCCTCCCGTTCCCCCCGGACTAATTTCGTTGGCGGGGTCGCCGTAAACTCGGGATAATTATGCGCATCGCCATCTCTGGAAGCCACTCGGTAGGGAAGTCGACGGTCGTTAATGACTGGGTCGCGCAGTTCCCTGGATTCAGGCGGGAGGAAGAGCCGTTTCGAGCACTGGCTCTGCATGGCCCCTATGAGATCCTCTTCCGGGACGCTTCCACCAAGCTGCACAACGGGATCCAGCTCTACTACAACATCAGTCGGATCCACCGCTACTCGCGTTTCGCCGACGACGTGATCTTTGACCGTGCGCCGGTCGACTACTTAGCCTACTCCCAGTACACCGCCAACAAGCGCACCACTGATATCGACGACGCATTCGTTGCGTCGATGGTGCCTGCCGTGCGGGAGTCCCTGGACCATCTTGATCTCCTGGCATTTGTTCCAAAGAGCGCTGCGTGGCCGGTGGAGATGGAAGCCGACGGCGTTCGACCCATCGACCATGAATACCGCGACGAAGTGGACGCGATCTTCAAGCAGATCTATCGCGACGGACGCTACGGAGTCATGCCCAAGGCGAATGGCCCGCACCTGGTGGAATTGGTCGGGTCACGCCAGCAGCGCGTGGAGCAGTTGCAGGCAGCCATCGCGCAGGTCAGGCAGGGTCGGGAGTCATCGGCGCTTGACTCTCAGTAGAATCCCGGACATGCCTACGCCCACCACTCCTAACGACCCGATCACGCTCGCTCTGGATGAAGCTTCCAGCCAAGTGGACATTCGGGGGTGCAGGGTGCTGGTGGTCGATGACAACCAGCAGAACACCGAACTGGTGCAGGCGTACCTGGAGTCCCTGCCCGTAGAGATCGCCACGGCGGTGGACGGGTTGGACGCCATGGCACAGGCCGAGCGCTTCAAGCCGGATCTGGTGCTTCTGGATGTCATGATGCCCAAGATGTCAGGCTTTGAAGTCTGCCAGAAGATCAAGCAGAACCCCGACCTGCGCGACACCGTCATCATCATGGTCACCGCGTTGCACGAAGTGGGTGACTTTGAACGCGCCGTCGAGTGCGGTTGCGATGACTTCCTCACCAAGCCAGTCAATAAGCTGGAACTGGTGACCCGTGTTCGCAGCCTCTTGCGCGTGAGCGTCTTGAAGCGCATGCTTGGAGACCTGAAGCGCGGTCGCGCCTGAATCAAGCGGGCTGCGCCTGACTGGAACGCCATCCGGGTGCTTGGTGACTGTTTACAGCGGAGGCTGCTGCCATACTTTGATGTTCGCCCATTCAGCTTGCATCAGTGCGCTGGAATTGTTCTGCTGATACACGCCGCACTTGAAGTAGTAAGTTGCCGGCCCGCGGTCGGGTGCTGACCGAACGAATGTTCCATTGAGATACACCGAAACGGTATGCGCATTCGCATCATGGATCACATTCACGTGAATCCACGTGTCATGAATGTTGTTCATGATGGGCGTGGTGTAGTAGCACAACGACCCGTTGTAGACCCGCAATTGGCAAGAGGTGGACGAGGTACTTCCGCCGAACACTTGCATCACCGCTACGCCAGTAGTGCCGGTAGGCACAAAGAGATCACCTTCAAATTGCCAGACCCCGCTGGTGTAATTATTGTTGATGCGCATCTCGGTGCGCGGCTGAGTGGTACTGCCCGATTGGAATGGTTGATCCGTGCTGTACACCTTGAAATCATGGACACCATTCGTCAGTGAATAGCGATCGCTTAACTGCAAATCCCACGGGAACTGGATGTAGTGGGTGAACGGCACTTGGGTGAA
>CALQCP020000169.1 GCA_943329105.2 Chitinophaga pinensis
GAATGACCGCCATGTCATGACTAATGAATAGGTAGCTCAAGCCAAGCTGCTCCTGCAAATCGCCTAGCAAATTCAAGATTTCACTCTGCACACTCACATCGAGCGCGCTGGTTGGCTCATCGCACACAATCAACTTGGGTTGCAGCCCAAGCGCGCGTGCAATTCCAATGCGCTGCTTCTGACCGCCAGAAAATTCGTGCGGGTACCGATCCGCCGCGGCACGCCACAGACCGCATTGCTCCAACAGTTCCTCCACCCGCTCACGCAAGGCATCACCAGTAGCAATGCCATGCACTTCCAGCGGCTCACCCACAATGCGCCCAACGCGCATGCGCGGGTTCAGGCTGCCGCCCGGATCTTGGAAGATGATCTGCATGTCACGACGAATGCGCCGCATGTCGGCAGCACTCTGCCGGAATACATCCTTGCCCTCAAAGAGCACCTGTCCAGAGGTGGCCTGTTGAAGCGCCAAGACCGTGCGCCCCACCGTGGTCTTGCCGCAGCCAGACTCACCCACCAACCCCAGCGTCTCGCCGCGACGAATCTTGAAAGACACGCCGTCAACCGCCTTGTGTTGACCAATCACCCGCTGCAGTACACCCTTGCGAATCGGGAAATGCATGTGCAAATCGCGCACATCAAGGATGACTGGCTGTTCACCGTGCATTTTCGGGGATTCCTGTGCCGAAGCGACCATTGGGAGCGGCAATGCTATCCGGCACCGCCGGCGCCGTCAGCGCAGCGGAACTTCAACATCCCGCTCTGTTCCGTCCGGACGCAGAACCGTCATGTTGGCCGCAGGCGGCGAAGCAAGCCGGGTCCGCCCCACCGTACTCCGGGCGAGGCGCACCCACAGGTCATCAACGGACGCCACTCGCTGCCCCTCAAGTGCAACGATCAGTGAGCCCGCCGGGACATCTGCAGCGATCGGCCCTTGCGAGGCACCAACCAGCGCGCCCGGTCGCCCACCGCGCGAACCATTGACTAACTCCGAAAGCCCCGCGCGCTGAAATGCCTCAAGAAAGACGCCGGCATTGACACTCGGATTCATCGTTGCCAAGGTGACGCGCAACTCAATTCGCTCGCCCATTGTGCCATTCGCCGTGGCGCGCCACACCACCACTGGCAATTCCGTGCCGGGGGGTTTGGTGCCCACTTCGCTGAGTACTTCATCGCGGTAACTAATACGTCGATCACCAAGTGCAGTGATCACGTCGCCAAGTCGCAGCCCGGCACTGGCAGCGGGACTACCTGGCGTGATGGAGGTAATCACTGCGCCGTCGCCCTGAAAACCTTCGGCAACCGCGCGAAAGATGGGGTTCTTCGAAGGCGTCGTCTTCAAGCGTTCCGCATCCACCATACTCACGCCCATGAAACCGCGCGTCACACTTCCGCTTGCAATCAATTGCGTGACCACATTCTCCGCAATCGACATGGGAATGGCCAATCCAATACCTGCAAACTGCCCGCTGCCAACGGTGTTACCGCGGCCAGTAGCAATAGCAGTATTGATGCCGATCACGCGACCACGCACATCCGTCAACGGACCGCCCGAGTTTCCCGGATTGACTGCTGCATCCACTTGAATGAAGCTCTCATACTCCACCTCGGCAAGCCCGGCACTTCGCCCTACTCCAGAGACGATTCCGCTGGACATACTGAATCGAAACTCAAACGGCGAGCCAAAGGCAAACACTAAATCACCCTGCGCGGGAAGCGTGGCAGTGCGCGTTGCCGGCAACAATCCATCGGCATCAATATGCAGTACCGCAATGTCAGTGCGCGGATCAAGACCAACCAGCGTTGCCGTATGCAGCGAACCATCATGCAACTGCACCTGAAGCTCGGTTGCTCCATCCACCACATGCGCATTGGTCACGATGTTGCCGCTCGCGTCCCAGATCCAACCAGAACCAGATTGCGTAAACGAACGCGCCCCAAGCCGCCCCTTGGCTTCACCCGCAACACTGACATGCACTACCGCTGGCTCAACGGCGGCAGCGATATCGCGCATCGATGCACTCATCGCTTCCAACGCATTGGAGCTTGCCAATCGATCCGCCGCAGCATCCATGGAGCGCGCGGTGCGTTCCACCTGCGCAAGCCGAATCAACGCCGGGACAGTCCAAAGACTCACCGCCGCGGCTGCCAGCAACAACGCCGCAGGAAGCGCGCGAAGCAAGCGGGAATCACTCATGATGTATGGCCAGCCATCTGTTGCAACCGCGCCAATTCATCGGGCGCGATCGTGTACGGATGCTCGCCAAGATCGCCATCACGCACGCGGTCGCGCCACACCCGCGCGGCTCGTTCAATTTCTGCGCCCACCGCAGCCAATGGACGCGCAAAAGCAGGCTGCCAATGCGTCAATCCAAGAAGATCGTTGAGGACGACTACCTGACCATGACACGCGGTGCCAGCACCGCAGCCAATCACCGGAACCGTCGCGCGTTCCACTACTAACTCAGCAACTTCTGCTGGGCACGCCTCAATGAGCAACATGGATGCACCCGCCGCTTCAAGGGCTGCAGCATCATGCAAGATGCGCAACGCACTCTCAGCGCTCCGACCCGCGCTCATGTATCCGCCCTTCATCTTCGATTGCTGCGGACGGCTACCGATGTGCGCCACCACCGGAATACCGGCGCGCGCCAGCTTCTCAACCAGCGGCGCGAATGATCGATCCATTTCCAACTTCACGCAGTCGGCGTTGCCCTCCGTCATAAATCGACCAGCGTTACGAATCGCCTCTGCGTCATCCGCTTGGTAACTCATGAACGGCATGTCCGCCATCACAATGCGTGACGGCGCGCCGCGCTTGACGGCGGCAGTGATGGTGACCATGAAATCAAGCGGCGCGTTGATGGTGGACGCATAGCCCAGAATCATCTCTGCAGCGGTGTCGCCAACCAGCAGCACTTCCAGCCCGCTCTTCTCAAGCCAGCGCGCAGTAGTGGCGTCGTAACACGTCAAGCATGAGAACTTTGCGCCGGACTTCGCCATGCGGCCAAGGTCACGCAGTGTCAGATTCATTGGAGCGTCAGCCATACCGGGAGTGTAAATGGTGCACGCCTCAATCGCCGCAGCGCGCAGAGGCAAGTTCCGGCGCCGGTTATCAGCGGCGCATCGGGTTCTGCACCACATTATCGCGGCCGCAGACGATCAGGTCCGCAATCTCAATCACTTCTTTGAAGCTTTCCTGCGCCTGCTCCAGGCTGAATACCGGTGATAGCACTTTGCCCTCCGCAAGATGCTCATAGGAAGCAACCGCGTCGCCCGCCACAAGGACCGTTGCACTCGGCTGCGGCAACAGCAGTCCGCACGAGCCCTGCGTCACCCCGTACAGCGGGAACAAATCAACGCCCATCGCCAGCGTGTCCGGCGAAGACTTGCAGCGCTGCAACAGCGTGATCTCCGCGCGCAATGACTTGGCAAGATCGCCATCATCAGCGTCCTCAGCTTCCTGAAACTTGGCAACCAATTGTGCGCCAACACTCTCGCGTTCCAATTCACCAACGAGCCACTGCGCATCATCAAACGCGGTGATACCGCGCCGTCGCATCGGATGAAAGTTGGTGAGAAACACGTGCGTGATCGCTTCGGGCTTCAGACCGCTGCGCTCCAAGAGGCGCGGAACCAGAATCTGCTCTGGCAGCGAAGGATCAACCAAAATCTTCGCATCACCCGCGTCGATCAGCGTGGTAGTCGCATGCGCCGGCCGCACATCGCCGCGCTCGCCCCACAACGGATGATGCGCGAGCGTGCCGATCGAGATAACGCGGAAGTGTGCCATGGGGGGAGGAGTGTACGGGCACCCCTCAAGCCTCCCCGCCCCCATGATGCTCCGCCGCAAGTTTGCCAAGCGGATTCGTGGGGTCACCCTTCTTGCGTGCCAACGCTTCGATGACGCGCTTCGGCACCAACGGCACGAGCTTGTCGAGCGTTCCGCCAAACGCCGCAATCTGCTTGATCAAACTGGAACTGGTGTATGCGTAACTCTCGCCAGTCACTACAAACACCGTCTCGATGTTTGCCACTTGGCGATTAGTGATTGCCAACTGGCATTCGCTGGCAAGATCGGTGACGTTACGAATACCACGCACAATGGCCACCGCTCCAACCGATCGCGCAAAGTCGACCGTGAGACCGGTGTAAACCTCCACGCGCACGGGCGCGCCCTCGGGCTCTGCCTTGAGCATGTCGGCCACACATCCGCGCGCAAGATCAAGGCGCTCTTCAAAACTAAAGAGGGCAGGCTTGCTTGGGTTGTGACCAATCGCCAACACAATCTCATCGAACATCCCGCGCGCGCGCGCCAACACATCGAGATGCCCGAGCGTGATCGGATCGAAGCTGCCGGTGTAAACCGCGAGGTGCCGTTTGATGACCATTACGCGCCAAGGCTAGCGCAGGTCGCCCGGGGTATTGGTTACCGACAAAATTCGCAAGATAAATCCTGCCATTTACTTGCGAAGCGCCCCGGTGAAATCGACTCTCTTCATGTCGAGGACGCACTCAGAGGGTTGCGCCCAAGACAATCGGAACACGCGAAGTCTTCAGAAAAGGGAAGACGGAGCACAGGAGGCGGGATAGGGAAAGCCCTATGTCCGCACAACAGACCACGGGCCCGAGAAGTAAGGGCTCCGCGTACACAGGGCCTTCCACAGAAGGCCCGACGGATCAAGGGCCCGTGCGGTGTGGGCCCGACATTCCTGGATCGGCCCCGCTCAGTGGATGCCTCCCTGAGCGGGGTTTCCATTTTTACGGGCATTTGCTTGGCATGTACCCATAGTTACTCGGAAATATGGAATAATCCGAACTAAATTCGCTTGATTGCTGCTGCTTGGAGCAGATGCCATGGCCTCTGATCACGGCTGCCACACCGCGATCGCTGACCACAAACGGGTGCCTATTATCGTCGGTGAACGAAAGCCCCAAACCAGTTCGCCTTGCGCCATCCAGCACGAACCAAGGCAACGTTGATGCGCCCGTGGTCGTTGTCATTGGTGGCGGGTTTGGAGGTGTTGCCGCGGTGCAAGCGCTGGCAAACGCACCCGTCAATGTGGTGCTGATTGATAAGGAGAATCACCACCTCTTTCAGCCGCTCCTCTATCAGGTGGCCACGTCGGTACTCCCCACCTCCAACATTGCCTTTCCGATACGGCGCATCTTTCGCGATCAAACCAATGCCTATGTGTTCAACGACGAGGTCGTTTCGATTGATTGTGCTGCGCGGCGATTGACATTCATAAACGATCGCTGTGCGCGCTTTGACTATCTCATCGTTGCCGCTGGTGCAAACTCAAGCTACTTCGGTAACGACCAGTGGGAGCAATTTGCCCCGGGAATGAAGACGCTTGACGATGCACTGATCATTCGCAATCGAATTCTGCGAGCCTTCGAGGACGCCGAAGCAGAGACTGACCCAGAGGCGATGCGGGAGCATTTGACCTTTGTTGTCGTCGGTGGCGGAGCAACCGGCGTAGAACTTGCCGGCGCAATCAAAGAACTCAGCGTTGATTCCCTTTCCAAGGAC
>CALQCP020000170.1 GCA_943329105.2 Chitinophaga pinensis
GGCAAGATGGTGCGCTGAATGCCCATCGCCTTGTCCAATCCGTGCACCGGGAACGGTGTGTGGCAATCCCAGTAGCGATAGCCCTTGTCGCGAATCTTCTCTGCCGCGGCAACAATCTGCGCAGGGTTCTCAAACTCCGCAACCAGTCCGTACAAACGCGCTGGAGCGACGGTGCTGGATGGTGCGCTTGTCTGTGTGGTCAATGTGGTCACGAGTGGTCTCCGTTAGCGGAGTGCGCGGCGGCAGGGTTCGAGCCCGCTCCGTGTGATTGATGCCAGCCTTCCCAATGTGGGTCGGCCTGTGGCATGACGCCCTTCACTTCAGCGATGGCGATCATCGGCAAGAAGCGGCAGAACAGCAGGAACAGCACACCAAAGAGGCCGAACGCCCCAAGCATGGTGCCGATGTCAACCCAAGTAGGAACGAATCGATCCCAACTGGAAGGCAAGAAGTCATTGGCGAGGCTGGTGACGATGATCACGAAGCGCTCAAACCACATGCCCACGTTGACAAAGAGACTAAGGATGAACATCAGCGGAATGCTGGTGCGCACCTTCTTGAACCAGAAGAGCTGCGGGGTGATGACGTTGCAACTCACCATGATCCAATACGCCCACGAATACTGACCGAAGGCGCGGTTCATGAATGCAAACTTCTCATACAGCGCGCCGGA
Source organism: Chitinophaga pinensis (assembly GCA_943329105.2). Classification (GTDB taxonomy): domain Bacteria; phylum Planctomycetota; class Phycisphaerae; order Phycisphaerales; family SM1A02; genus UBA966. The sequence continues at coordinate 674 of CALQCP020000170.1, forward strand.
GTACCAGGCGATGAAGAATTCCATTCCGTACGCGTAGCCAACCATGCATCCGGTCACCAAGATGACCTTGTTCATGTTGTCCAAGTGGCGCAGCGTGATCAAGTTCTTCAGTCCGAACAACTCGCGCGCCGGCACTGCCAAGGTCACCACCATGGCAAAGCCACTGAAGATGGCGCCGGCAACGAAGTACGGCGGGAAGATGGTGGTGTGCCAGCCCGGAAGCTGACTGGTGGCAAAGTCAAAGGACACCACGCTGTGCACCGAAAGTACCAGCGGAGTGGAGAGTGCTGCAAGCAGCAAGTAGGCACGCTCGTAGCGGTGCCAATGGCGATTGGAGCCGCGCCATCCGAGCGAGAACAGGCCGTAGGCCATCTGCTGAACCTTGCCCTTGGCGCGATCGCGCATGGTGGCCAAGTCCGGCACCAGGCCGACATACCAGAAGAGCAGTGAAACAGTGAAATAGGTGCTCACTGCAAACACGTCCCACAGGAGCGGGCTACGGAACTGCGGCCACATAGCCATCTGGTTTGGGATCGGAAAGAGCCAGTACGCCAACCACACGCGACCAACGTGAATACCGGGAAACAATCCGGCGCAGATCACCGCGAAGATGGTCATCGCCTCTGCAAATCGGTTGATGCCGGTGCGCCACTTCTGTCGGAACAAGAACAGGATGGCGCTGATCAGCGTTCCTGCGTGACCGATACCAACCCAGAACACGAAGTTGGTGATGTCAAAGGCCCACATCACCGGGTTGTTGAGACCCCAGACGCCGACGCCCGTGAAGATCAGATAGTGGACGACAAATCCAAGGTTCATCACCAGCAGCATGCTGATGCCAAACATGATGTACCACGCCATTGGAGGCTTGCGCGTCTCATTGGGGCGGCAGATCGTGTTGGTGACTTGGTGGAAATCAGTGTGCCCAAGGACCAGCGCGGCGCGCTTTCCTGGGACATCCCCGGTGTTATCGATGTCGTGGGCTGGAATGGTGCTCATACCTTGCCTCCCTGAGGAACAGTGACAGCGGGTGGGACAGCGGGTGCAACAGCGTGACCGGCGTGATCATGCCCGTGATCGTGTCCGTGATCATGACCACTGTGATCAATGGACGGATTGTCAACGCGAGCCAAATACTTGAGACGCGGCTTGGTGTTGAGTTCGCCAAGCAAGTCATAACTGCGCTTGGAGCGCTGCAGTTGCAGGACATCGCTTCCGGCAACGTTCAGGTCACCAAACACGATCGCGCCGGTTGGGCACGCCTGCTGGCAAGCGGTCTGCACCGTGCCGTCGGCGATGGAACTCGCCGTACTGCCTGAATCGATTCCGCCAGCGCGGACCCACTTGTTCTTGGAGGAAATCTTCGCCTGCTGAATGCGCTGCGTGCAGAACGAGCACTTCTCCATGACGCCTCGCATGCGCACGGTGACTTCCGGGTTGAACTGCATCTTGGCCATATCAGCCGGACCATCCTTGAGGTAGTACTCAGGCTTGGTCATCAAGATGCCGCCCTCGCGTACCGGATCGCGGCGCTGGTAATCAAAGAAGTTGAATCGACGCACCTTGTACGGGCAGTTGTTGCTGCAGTATCGCGTACCGATGCAGCGGTTGTAGACCATGTTGTTCAGGCCGTCCATGTCATGGACGGTGGCTGCCACCGGGCACACCTGCTCGCACGGTGCGTTCTCGCAGTGCACGCACGTCACCGGCTGTACGCGATACGCCTCCGGCTTCGCTGCGGTGCCGCCCTTGAAGTAACGGTCAATACGAATCCAGTGCATCTCGCGACCGCGAGCCACTTGATCCTTACCGACGATTGGAATGTTGTTCTCGGCCTGGCATGCCACGACGCAGGCACTGCAACCAGTGCACGATGCAAGGTCAATGGTCATTGCCCAGCGATACTTGGCTCCGTCAAGGTTTGACTCCTCCCACATGGAGAGGCGATGCGCCACGTGGGACGCATGCTTCGCAAAGTCGGGGTGTTCCTTGTAGTGCTCAAGCGATGCTTCACGAATCAGGGTTGGCAGACGCTCCTGAATAGAGTCAAGCGGCACGGACTCGATGGCTGCATCAGCAGTGCCGTGGTCCTGAGTGTGAGCAAATGCATAGGCGTCTTGCGCGGTGTTCGCGCTGGCCTTGACGCCCGTGGCAAGCCACGGCGCGTTCAGCGTGCGCAGTGCGGATGCTGCAAATCCAGAATCAGCTGCAATGCCGCCCGCTGCTTCACCGCGGCCGTAGCCAACAGCAAGTCCGAGGGTGTCATCCGCCATACCAGGCACGATCCACGCTGCTGCATTGCCAGCAGCCGGTGCACCGGCGACGTTCAAGGAAACCATGGCGCCGTTCTTCACGCCCAGCTTGGCAGCCGTTGCGCCAGACATCAACAACGCATTGTCCCAAGTGATCTTGGTGATGACGTCGGGCAGCTCTTGCAACCAACCAATGTTGGCGAAGCGACCGTCGAACATCTTGCCGTCAACAAAGAATGCCAGTTCCAGGCCATCGCTCTCAGTGCGAGCAGCAATCCACGTTGCCATTGCCTTGGCGGCAAGCGCCGGTTCCGGAGTTGCTTCGCGGCTCTTGGCAGTGTCGGGGCAGACACCAGTGTCTAAGTTGTTGCGGAACGCGCGTTCAAATTCCGCGCCGGACTTGCCGGACACTGCCATGTGCGTGCGTCGCACCAGGTCCATTCCAGCGCGAACCTCATCGCCAGTGATTGCAGCGCACAGTTCGATCGCACTGCGTCCGCCGTCTGCTGGATCCAGGAGCGCCGCAATGAGCGGCTGCGCAAGACCGATGGTGCCGTCGGCGGCACGGGTGTCGCCCCAGCTCTCCAGGAAGTGCGTCATCGGAACATGCCAAGTGCATCCGGCAGCGCGCGATGTTTCATCGACGCGGTAGGCCAAGTGCACCACGTTCTTCGCCTTCGCCATAGCGGCTGCGAAGCCCAGATCAACGGGTGCATCAAAGACTGGGTTCGCGCCCATCACTACCAGCGTGTCGACGGTGCCGGCATTGAGTGCGGACACCACCTTCTGAATTCCGACGCTGCACATCTGTGCATCGGTGGCGCTGGTGTCAACGGTCACTCCGTAGGCGCCGAGCTTGCCGTTGATGGCAGCCGCAAGCGCGTGCGTCACGGCAGGCTGGCGCGGGCCAGCAACTACCAGGGCCTTGCGACCAGCCTTCTTGAGGTCAGTCACCAACGCATCGACTACTTCTTGATCATGCTCGCCGAGCTTCGGTGCAAACGCGGCCATCTGGCGTGCGCTTTCCACGCCGACGCGGTCAGCCACTGCTGCAGCAAACGCAGCAACCTGGGAAGGTCGCATGGCGATGCGCTGATCGGCGTTCATGCCGGTCAGTGTCAGCAGGCCTTCCACTTGATAGACGCGGCTCATGGAAGCGGCTGCGGGATCCTTGGCAACCAAGGCGCCGTTTTCGCGCTTCACCAGCGAGCGGCCAGCGGCCCATGCGCGTGCATTGGCGACGCTGAGCAGATCCTCATGGAGGAAATCGCAATCAAGACTGAGAATCACATCTGCTTGATCAAACTTTGGGTGCACGCGACGGGACGAACCAAACGCCGCGGCGGTGCCGGCGAGCGATGCATCGTCGTTCACTGCGCACCATGATGCCCACGTGGCTTTCGGGAACGCCTTCAAGAGGCGCGCCTGCATGTCCAGCTGGGTTGGGGACGAAGTGGGCTCGGCAAGGACAACCAGTCCCGCCCCGCCATCCTTCTTCCATTCCGCGCGACGCACATCAATCCAAGCATCCAGCGCACCGGCGGTGGAATCCTTGCCTGCTTGCAATGCAATGCGGCTGCGATCCGTGTCATAGAGCTCAAGCACGCGTGCTTGGGTCATGGAGTTCGACGGACCAACTTGCGGAGCGCCGCGCTTGGCGAATTCTGCAGGATCAATGGCCGCAGCACCACCAGCGAGCGGCGCCGATGGATGCATCGGATTGCCGTCGAGCTTGATGGGACGTCCGTCATAGCTGGTTGCCAACAGACCGAATCCAACTCCACCAAGTTCAAAGCTGGTGGCGAAGGTGACCGGAACTCCTGGAGTCCGATTCGCTGGACGCGAGGCATACTCCGCGAACTTCGTCTCGGGCAAACGGCGGCAGCCGGTTGCTGCCAGACCAGCGAGTGCAAACGATGCTCCCATCACCTTGATGAAGGTGCGGCGATCGTCATCCGATGCCTCACTCGCACCAGGCTGGAATTCATTGTGCATATATGCACGAAACTCTGGCGAATCGGAGAGCTGCTCGATGGAGCGCCAGTAAACAGAGCGGCGCGCTGGCCCGCCTGTTTGCGGAGCTTCAGCTGCGGCGTTGGTGGGCTCTACGGGACCGTGGTTGCAACCGTCATGCATGTGTTCTGTTCCCTGTGTCGGGGTCGTCCGTCGCCGATCGCTTTAGCGGTGGCAAGTCGAGCAATAATCGTTGGGGTGAATGTCGTTTTTCTTGATCAACTCGAGTCGCTGATCCTTGGTCCACGTGTCCGTTGGCTTCCAAATCGCAAAGACTTCTTCGGGCGGACGCACATGATCGACGGGGTTACGGTGGCAATCCAAGCACCATCCCATGGCGAGCGGCTGCGCGCGATGCACAACTTCCATCTGATCAACGCGACCGTGGCACTCCAAGCAACTCACTCCACGCGTGACATGCGCGGCGTGGTTGAAATAAGCGTAATCACCCAGCTTGTGCACCTTGATCCATTCGATCGGCATACCCGTTTCGTAACTCTCACGGACCTTCACAAGACGCGGGCTGTCCTTATGAATCTGCGTGTGGCAATTCATGCATGTCTGCGTCGGGGGCACGGCGGCGTGCGATGCC
>CALQCP020000171.1 GCA_943329105.2 Chitinophaga pinensis
CCGATGTCACCTACATCGAACGCACCCGCGCTGGCCAAGTGGAGTGGGCGATCGTGACGCGCATCGAGCAGCCGCTGCTTGATCTCTTTGTTGAGAAGTTGAAGCCGGCGACCGCTGCCGGCGGGCGATCGATTTATCCAGTGCAGCAAGTTGCTGCGGCGTGGCGACCTCCAAATCTTGTCTTGGGACCGTCGGACCGCACGGCGCTCTTTAACGAAGTGGTGGGGCGCATTGATGCGCCAAATACAGACGGTTCGCTTGCTGCTGCTGCGGATCTTGTGGCAGCCAACGGCTGGGATATCGCCCCAGTTGAAGTGGTTTGGCGGCATGAACTTCCAACGGGCGGCATGACGGTGTTCACCGCGCGTGCGGTTGATGGACAGTTGCGGGTTCGGCACCGCAGCCGATTTGATCGAGCGCCGATCCACGTGGCGTCTGGCGCGCCTGCTGATGCCGGTTTGCTGCGCGCTTTGGACGGGGCAGGTATTGCGGCCTTGGTGATGAATCCGTGGCGCGGTCCGCTTGATAAACAAGAAGTGGTCGATGCGTTCTTACTTGAGGGGCGCATTGATGATGCGATGCGTTCCAACATGGGGGCGCGGCAAATTGTTGTAGTTGGAGATGCCGCACTCGCTGGAACGTCGGTGCGCGTTCCGACGCTCGGCATTGCCTTTGAGGTGCGCGACCCGGTGCTTGCAGAGAAACAGTGGGACGGTTGGGGTCAGCGCTGTGTGGAGAGTGTCTCTGCGCGCGCCAACATGGCGCCGCCAGTACGCGCCGAGTCGGCAACGGGAACTGTGCGTTCGGTCGACATTGCGCCAGCGGCGCGTTCGATCTTTGCAGATCACCCCTTTGCGCGATCCGTTCGGCTTGCATGGGCAACACAGAGCGGCGCCAACGGTGCTTGGCAAATCGTTACCACTGACCCCGCGCTGCTGGACAAGATCGGAACGGCGATTGCAGGCGCAGAGCGCATGGCCGATCCAGATGATGCGCATGAACTTGGAATCATTTCAGGATCGGCATTGGCCACGCACTTGCGGTCATGGACAACGGCGCCGGCGCTCTTTGTGCCGGAGTCGCCGGAGCCGTTCGTTCAAGGCGTGTCGTTGGCTGCGGACATCCTGGCTGCTGCACCACGCGTGCGTTGGCGTGCGCGCGCACCGATGGAGGGCGTGATCGAAAGCGAGCTGGTGGTGGATCTGCCGAAAGCGACGGCAACGGTGCCGGATGCAGTGCCAGCGAATCCGCCAGCAGCGCCTGATGTTCCGGCGGTTGTGCCTGCGCCAGCACCGACACCCGCGCCTGCATCCGAGCGTGCGCCCACACCCGCGCCCGCACCTGCATCCAACCCCGCGCCATGATTGCAGCACTGGACGAGCGGCTGATCTTGGCATGCCGTCGCCATCCGTTGGCGGCGGAAGTGGCTCGCGGATTGACCCGTTCTGGTGTGCCGGAAGGTGCGCGCGTCATGGTGGCGGCCAGCGGCGGTGCGGATTCAACCGCGCTCATGGCGTTGTGCGCGGGACTGGCGGCGCACGGGCGTATTGAACTGGCGGTGGGCACGGTCGATCACGGCATTCGCAGCGAATCAGCACTTGATTGCCAGTGCGTTGCAATTCTGGGTGCGCGCCTTGGTGTTCGTGTACTGACTCGACGTCTTGATCTCAGCGCGGGTTCTGGACTGGCCGATCGGGCGCGGACTGCCCGGTACGAAGCGCTGGCATCCATGGCGCTTGAGTGTGGGGCCGCCAGCATTCTTGCCGCGCATCACGCCGATGATCAACTGGAAACCATGCTGATTGCATTAGCGCGCGGCGCTGGTCTTGGCGGTATGGGCGGTATGCCCGGACGACGCCCCATTCCCTGTGAAACGCCTGGTGCGCAGCACCTTTTGTTGGTGCGTCCGTGTTTACGCATGTCGCGCGAATCATTGCGTGCTGCATGTGTTGATCTCGCCGTGCAATGGCGTGAAGATCCCACCAACGATCGGCGAGACACTCCGCGTGGAATCGTTCGGCACGTAGTGATTCCGGCATTGGAATCAGTGGCTACGGGTGCCACGCGACGTGCTGCGCGGACCGGTGAACTTGCACGGCTGGGAAACGTGTTGCTTGAATCGCATGTATCCGCCATGCGCGGTCCTGATGGATCCATTGCGCGCAGTGCGTTCCAAAATGCACCCGAAGCGCTTGCAGCAACTGCAGTCTGGATGCTTGCCGAAGATCGAATGGATGACGCCACGCGGTGGTCCGCCGCTGAGGCGATCGTTGATGGCTCAACCGAGCCGCGCCGATTCCCGATGAGTGGCGGCAGCGAACTGTCCGTGTGCGCTCACTCCGTGCGAGTTCGCCCAGCTACTGTTTGACGTCTGCCGGCGTTCGGCAGCGGTCGTAATCAGTACTGGTGACACAGGTCACTCGCCCGTTCTCCACCTTGACGATGGTGGGCGGGGTGATGATCCACTGCTTGGTATCCGGCAGCGAAACCCGTTCGCAGCCGGTGCATTCCACGTCGGCGGGCTGGTCGCTTGGCAATACTTGGACGCCGGGGCCATGTGGCACCAGGACGGCAATGACGTTGCCGTCTTGCGGACCAGAAAAGTACGTTCGAAAGACTTCGTGACAACGGCCGCAGGTAGGGGAATAGAACACCACCCACTTGGTTCCCTCCAGCGTCAGGGGCGTCAGGCTTGGAACATGTCGAGCGACGCCTGCCTCAGCCATGGTCATGCCAACCCATTCGGAGGGATTGAGTACCACCATTTCTGCGCCGCTACTACTAAACCGGGAGTTGGTGCGCGGAGCCAAGTCAAGGCGCCCGGCGAGTCCAAATGCAAACGCGGCAACGGCCACTGCTCCAATGACCTTCAATGCTGAAATACGTCCGCGTGGGGCGGGCGTTGGATTGGGCCGCATCAGTAATGCAAGCGTGCCAGCGCCGATGGCCAGACCGACGAGCGGCGCGATCCACATACTGGCCGGAACCGCTGCATCGCCGGGCGCATTGATGATGGCGGAGAGTTCCGCCAGACCACTAAACGCAAAGGCGATGCCGGTCAGCCAAGCAACGCGGCGTGACAATCCAGAAGACAGAAACGCAAACATGGCGCCGCACAACTCAAGAGCAATCAGAATGCGCAGCACCTTGTCCGAACCCGCTCCAGTCTTTACTGAGAGGTTCGCGAGCCAGTTTGGAAGCGAGTCGCCGCCACGTGACCACTCAATGACAACGCAGGTGAGGAGTAGGGCGGGGATAGCAATGCGACGAAGCAGTCCATTCATGGATTCACTTTGCCTTTCGCGTTCAGCGCGGCGCGCACCAACGTGGCGTCTTCGCTATTCGTGCAGACGCCGATCACCACGCCGTCCTCGACGGTGAGGAGTACCGGGGTGCTCAGTACGTAGTTAATGCCCTTGGGGAATGTTGCTTTACCGCATTCAGAGCAGGGGTTTTCCAGCAGTTCGCCCGTGGCATCGGGGATCGAAATGGTGGTGGTAGGTGTAGTGAGCGGGCCACTGAAATAGCTGTTCAAGAGCTCGTGGCAGTGATCGCAGTCATCGCGCATGAAGACGATGTGATGTCGGCCGACATTCAAGTTGGCAGGCAGCGGTCGCTGCACCAAGAGCATCAGTTCTTGGGCATCCAGTCGCTGACCCTTCCATGATTCAAACTCGGGCGCGTACCACGGCTTGGCGGTTGCCGGCATCGGTGGCCAGGCTGTTGTGGCGGTGACCACAGGGGTGGTGGTGACCACGGGGTTGGTGGTGACCACGGGGGTGGCAGTGTCAACAACTTCAAGCGTGACTACGGCGCGATCCGGCACGCCGAAGGCAATTCCGATGCCAAGCAGTGCGGGGACAAACATGACCGAGCCAACTTTGCGCCCAAGTTCCGCGGGCGGCAAGCGACGACCGCGCGGTCGCAGGACGCACACGCCAATCAGCAACGTGAGGTCGATGGCAAGCATCCATTCGGGCGATGGTCCGCTTGCGCCGAAGCATCCGCAGCTCGCGGCGCCGGAGGCGATCAGTAATCCGAGGATGACACAGAACAGCGTCAGGAGTGAGATGGCGAGGCTTCGCGCCGCTTGCACGGGGCCGACCACCATGAGGAGCGCTGCCATGATCTCGAAAGCGATCATGAAGCGCATGGCTGGCCCAAGGTAATCCTCGCGGTTCATGCCAAGTCCACGAACGAACAAAAAGTCCGTGACATCCGTGACCGGCTTTGGCAACAACTGCGGGTTGCGCTCCCAGAGCTTGAACGACGCGCCGAGGAGGATCCAAAGGGGGACGATCAATCGGAGTAATACGGTGCCGATTCGAGTTCCGGAAGGCTTGGCGGGTGTGGTTTCATTCATAACTTGCTTTATCGTAGTCAATGCCTCCGGAACGGCGTATGGTGACATTCGTCCGCGTGTACGAATCTAGAAATTCACCTGTGCGAATACGCCGCGAAGTGCGGGAACTCTCCCGCGCGCGCCCGCTCTTTGCAAGGTAGACCACACACATGGCCGTGTTTGTTCGATCAAGTCTCATGCCTGCTTCCGCCACCGAACTGGCCGCATGGCACTTCCGGTCCGGAGCGATCGACCGCCTCATCCCGCCGTGGGAGGATGTTGAGATCCTGGAGCGTCCGGCGGCCATGGTGGACGGAGCGGTGGCTCGATTTCGGATGAAGAAGTTCGGAGTGCCCTTGGTGTGGGTGGCGCGTCATCACGACGTCAAGCCTGGGGCTTCCTTCTGCGATACGCAGGAATCCGGTCCGTTCAGTTCGTGGAATCATCGGCATTCGTTCTTGCCCAATGGTGATGTCTCCAGCATGTTGGAAGACCGGATCGAATACGCACTTCCGGGCGGGATCATCGGTCGTACCTTTGGTGGCTCCACGGTGGCAGGTGACCTGGAGCGAATGTTCACGTGGCGACATGCGCGGACTCGCCATGATCTGCACCACCATGCGACCTTCCCGGGCGAGCACCTGCGCGTTGCGGTGAGCGGTACCAACGGAATGGTTGGCGGTTCGTTGCTGCCATTCCTCTCGACTGGCGGTCATGATGTTCGACGCATTGTCCGCGGAGCAGCCGATCATGCACGTGGCGACGTTGCGTGGGATCAGCGTGCAGGAACGTTTGATGCGGCGCGGCTTGAAGGTCTTGATGCGGTGGTGCACCTTGCCGGGGCGGGGATCGCCGACGAGCGTTGGAGCGCTGCGCGCAAGCAAGAAATCCGGGATAGCCGGGTCAATCCGACCACCCAACTGGCGCGCACGCTTGCTGGCCTCAAGCACAAGCCGCGCGTCTTGGTGTGTGCAAGCGCGGTTGGCTGGTACGGAAATCGACCGGGCCCTGGTCAAGTGGATGAATCAAGTCCGCGCGGGGACGGCTACCTGCCGGAGATCTGCGAAGAGTGGGAGCGCGCTACAGATGCGGCACGGGACGCAGGCATTCGCGTCGTGAACGTGCGCATTGGCGTGGTGATCAGCGCTCGCGGGGGCGC
>CALQCP020000172.1 GCA_943329105.2 Chitinophaga pinensis
ACTGTCCTGAGCGCCTCCGAACGCCGTAATCCGCGAACGCCCGGCAACTGGCGTTCGATGCATCGATGGTGCCCGCTACCCTGCCCCTATGAAGAGCAAGGCCACCACCGTCAAGGAGTACCTCGCCTCGCTACCGGAAGATCGCCGCAAGGGGATCGAGGTGGTGCGCAAGGTGATCCTCAAGAACCTCGACAAGCACTACGAAGAATCCATGCTCTGGGGCATGATCGGCTACGCGGTGCCGCACCGCGTGTGGCCGACCGGTTATCACTGCGACCCGAGCAAGCCACTGATGATGGCGGCGCTGTCGAGCCAGAAGAACAACCTAACCGTCTATCTCATGAGCGTCTACAGCGACAAAGCGGAGCGCGCGTGGTTCCAGAAAGCATGGGCGAAGACCGGCAAGAAGCTGAACATGGGCGGATGCTGCATCCGCTTTACCAAGGTGGATGACGCCGCACTTGATGTGATCGGCGAAGCGATCCGCCGCACGCCTGCCAAGGCGTATGTTGAGAGCTATGTGAAGACGCTCGCCAGCACGGGTCGAGGCCCGGACGGAAAAAAGATCAAACCGGTGGCAGCTGTGAAGAAGACCGCTAAGAAGGTCGCGAAGAAGACAGCAAAGAAAATCTCTACGAAGGTCTCGAAGAAGGCGACGAAGAAAGTCGCGAAGTAGTTCATAGAACGCAGAACCCAATGAAAAGTATTTCAAGCATCCGTGCCATCCCCTGGCGCCTTGTGATCATGAGCTTTGCAAGCGGTGTCGTATCGGTTGTGCTGTTGCTTGGCATGGCGTATTGGATTGCACGTTGGTACGACGCCGGCGTCCGTATGCCTGCACGCAATGTGCAAACCAATCAAGAATTGCTGCAAGAACGCGCGGATCATCAGAAGGAAGCTTTACAGCGCAACATGGCAGACCGTGAACGATTGGTTGAATCGATTCACGCCATTCAGCAGAACAATCCGAACTACACGGTGGACTTTCTCATCCTCTCGGGCGGCGGCGATTGCGGCGCTTTTGCAACTGGATTTTTGCGTGGATGGTCCACGGTCCCTGCGGGCCCCCTCGCTCGACCAGTATTTGAAGGCGTGTCCGGTGTGAGCACTGGCGGGTTCATGGCGCCCTCGGCGTTCTTGGGAACCACACAGGATGACGTACGTGTCGATGAGTTGTTTCGAAATCCCCAACCAGACTGGGTGCAACGTCGCGGGTTGATATTTTTCCATCCAGACAACCCCAGCCTTGCCAACATTCCTGGGCTTGAGCGCGAAATTAGTTTGTATGTCGATCTTCCATTCGCCCAGCGTTTAGTTGATGCGGGCGCAAGCGGTCGTCAACTACTCATTCAAGCGACCGATGCCGACGAGGGCGTATCGCACACATTTGATTGTGTCGCCGCGGCGCGAGACGCCGTTGCTAGTGGAGATGTAACTCCGCTTCGAAACATATTTCTCGCGTCATCTGCAATACCGGGCGTTTTTTCACCGCAAGAGATTCGAGAGGATTTGTTCATTGACGGCATTGTGACCGGCAATATCTTCTATTGGTTTTATGGCGGCTCGTTGAAGAACAGCAAGACGTTCGGCGCCATCTGGAAGGAGCGGTATCCCGATGCTCCCATTCCAAAGATTCGCTATTGGGTGATCATCAATAACTACCTCAAGCCAACCGTGCTCACCATGCAGCAGCAGTGGATACCTCTCGCGCAACGTGGTTTGGAGATAGCAATCCGTTCGTTCACAGAGATAACACTTCGGCATTTATTCTTGTTCGCGGAAGTGAACCGATTGCGTGGCGAGGGCGAATGCGAGGTTCGCTGGGTAGCAGTTCCGTCCACGTGGCAGCCTGTGAACAATGAAGAGTTCAACCTGGAAAAAATGCGCTCACTTTCCGATCTTGGAAGAAGCATGGGCGCGAATCCTGACTCATGGAACGACCAGTCGCCGTAACGAGGCGTGCTAAGTGAGGGAGTAACCTCACCCACATGTCACGCGCCCACGGCACTGAAGACCCTGCTGCTCAAGCCTGGTCCATCGACCTGCCGGATGCCGGTTCCACGCGGGGCACCTCCATCAACGAGGCTCGCTGGCCGAGGCCCGGACGGGAAGAAGATCACCAAACGCGTCACACGCAACGCGAACTCCGCATCATGATTGCGCACGCGCTGCGCACGCTCTTTGCCTTCGGTGCGCTCACAGTGGTACTTCTCAACGCGGGGTGCATCGCCTATCGACCGATCGTCACACGTCCACCGACTCTTGGCAGCGAGTTGATCTCGCTTGACGAAGCGCGCAGCGCGGGGCTTCTGACCGATGACGAGCATGCGCACCGCCGCACGCAAACAATCGAGCTTTGGCTTTCAATCGCGTCGACACCGATCGAGATGCTGCCGCCAACAACGTGGCGTCCACCACTGAAGCCGGTTCCGATCATCCACATTGCACGGATCGACCAAGACATCACCACGGGCGAAAAACTCCAGGCGATCGAACGAGCGCGATCGGGGAACATCACACTCACTTCCATCAAGCCGACCGCGGAGAGCACCGCAATGATCCAAGGGTGGGCAGCTCAAGTGCGATCGCTCCTCTTGAAGAATCCCCCATGCCTCTCGGCCATGGTGCGAGACCTTCCAAACACCACTCCGGAGGGCTACTCGCCATTGAATCCAGGGTTGTATTCGCCGGTGAACACAGAGCTTGCCGACCTCACACGTGCGCTCGAAGCGAAGGCGATCACACAGATTGAATTCGTACAGTTCCAAACTTCGCTGACTGACCAGAGCGAACACCCTCCGCTACGTCGCATGTCAGAGAGCGCGCCAGTTGCCATTGCTGGAACCACCCGTCACGCCAAGTTCTATGAAGCCACGGCCTTCACCGACTACGACGACCAACCAAAGCGCAAGGAGTTTCAGGTCACCTGGATCGCGTACTGGCTGTATGGGTGCCAGGCAGCCGATGCGAAAGACTCCGTCGCAGCCGACGGCGAGGTGCCACTCAGAGGTCCGTTCTACATACGCGACCCAAACCACGCTCCCGATCAGTGGGCCGAAAGCCTGGTGGTGTTCATGGTGAAGCCGACGCTCGCGAAGTAACCTCACCCACATGTCACGCGCCCACGGCACTGAAGACCCTGCTGCTCAAGCCTGGTCCATTGACCTGCCGAATGCCGGTTCCACGCGGAGCACCTACATCAACGAGGCTCGCTGGTCGGAAGACGGCAGCCGGCTCTTCGTCTCCCGCACGGTCGATCCGCGTGCGTGGCCGCTCCTCGACGCAGCGCGGCCCGACATCGGCGCGCTGATCATTATCTTTGGTGTGCTAGCAATCCTCATCGGTATCGCACGCATCTTCCGGCATCCGCGGACTGCTGGCCGCAGCTACTGTCGGCGCTGCAACCACGACCTCAACGCCGTGCACAGCGAACGCCCGAGCGCGCTGCGTTGCCCCGAGTGTGGTCTGTCGCTCGATGGGCGAGGCGTGGTGCGCGGCTTCGGGCGTGGCCTTCGACTGGCACGTGTCGGAATCCCAGCGCTCGCGACGGTGGCGTGCGGTGCCACCATCTTCCTCACCTCGATTGCGCCCCGGCAGACGCCGCGGCTGATACAGACATGGCCAGTCGCAGCAGCCTCCGCGGTGCCGAACTGGCCATGGTGGCGCCGCTCCACGATCGACCGTCCATATCAATTCGACCTGCGCGTCGACGTCATCCGCGTCAATGCCGACGGACTTCGACTGGAGAGCACTGCTCTCCTGCCCGGATGGAGCCCACCATGGATCGCGCGTCCCGATGGCACGACAATCGCGTGGACCGAGCACTCGGAGGACACCGGATGGGTGCCGCGCGTCGCCTGGTTCGATACGGTCCGCGGCCGCGGCGAATCCGCCGACCTCGGCCCCGCGCAGGGCTTTCCGGCAATCTGCGGCTGGTCGCCGGACGGCCGTGAGATCGTGGCGCTGCTTCAAGACACGGGATCCGATTGCCGAACGCGCGACGACGGCTCCGCGATCATCGACGCAGATGTCATGGCGATCGACACAACGACGGGCACTGTCCGTACCGTCGGCCGCGGACGCGGTCGCGCCACTGGCGGTCCGCCGGCAGGTTGGATGATGTGCCCTGCGATCGCGGCACTCGGCACCGATCCGCACGCGCGCGCCGTCACGCTCGCCACCGAGCACGAACAACATTCGTCGGAGCGGTCCACGGCCGGAGGCCTGGCGCTGCGCGAGCTCACGGTCATCGGCGACTCCGGCGTACAGGTCATCCCGCTTGCCGGCGAGTGGGTCGAGGCAAGCTGGGGACTGCACCGCGCGTGGATCACCACGGACGGGCGGCTCGGCGTGGAGTTCATGGCGTATCCAAACACGAACCCCTACTTGCAGGGCGGACCCGAGCGCTTCATCGACCTCACGAGCGGTGCAGTCAGCGACCCACCGTTGAGTACGACCGCCGCCTATCCCGCGACATCACGAACGAACGCGCCCTCCCCCGACGGCTCGCGGCACGTGCGCATCGAAGTTGATTGGTCCGCACCCGACACGGTCTCACGCATCGGCGTGGTGGTGACGCCCGCGCCCAACGAATAGCTCAGCTACGCCGACGGCGATCGCCCACCAAAACGAAATCCGCTGCCTCGCTCCATCGTCGAAGTCGCAGATGCCTACGATGCTGCTGAGGTGTCGCATGTACATGCGACAAGTGTGGGCCTTGACTGTGCACTGTTCGTCATAACATGACCCCCCTTTCTGCCGGCCTCGACCATGGACGAACAAAACGACCCAAAGCAGCAAAACGCTGAGCCATCGATCGATATCCGCACGCCCGGCCTCGTTGAGGCTTTCGACAGCGTCGGCGCGATGCAGGCGTGGGAACTCCTGCGCCGGAACGGCACCCCGCTCACGGCAGCCGAACTTGCGCGCATCAGCCGCATGCCGGAGCGCACTGTCCTCCGTGCGCTCGATCGATTCGAGGCGGTGTCGCTCGTTCGCCGTCATCCCGGCCGCAAGGCGAATCCCGTCGTTCGATGGAGCGTCACGCGCCAGACGATCCAGGTGCACCACCGGCAACTCGATCCCATTGACGAAGCACTGTTCGCCAAGATGGTGATCGTGTTCGGCACCGAGTCAGAGAACGAGATCATGCGCTCCGTGAAGGACCCGCAGACGTTCGGCGTGGGAGACAACCACTGGCAGAGCATCAATGCCGCGTCGCTCGACGGTAACGAGATGCGCGAGCTGTGGAAGATGTTCCTGGACATCGAGCGCTTCCTGCACCGCTGCAAGAACAAGTTCAAGAACGTGCCTGCAGACGCAAACCAAGACTGCAACTACTACCTCGGCGTGCGGCTGATGCCCCTGAACCCGGGCGTGCTACCGATGCCGACCGTCAACTTCCTTGGCGGCCCCGTCGTGGAAATGCTTGCGGATTCAATGGACGA
>CALQCP020000173.1 GCA_943329105.2 Chitinophaga pinensis
ACAGGCTCTTATCGATGGCCAGCTTGCGACTCAGCGCCAGGGAGTTCATGTCGCTCAGACCCGCGGAATCGATGGTGGACTTCGTTGCACCGCGCAGGCGCTCAAGCGCGCGTTTGGCTGCGGACTCAAACGTTCCTGCCCGTTGGCCAATGAGGGCAACGGCCGCCCGTGGAGATACAGTGGTGCTCGGAATATCCTGCATGTCTGGATCGTCTCTGGATAGGGGTGCCGCCCGGTGTTCAATGTTCCTGAGACGCCCGGACTTCGATGGCAAAAACATGACCATGAGGAATATAGCCCCAATTCCCATCATGTCACGAATGGCCATCATTAATATCCTTCATATTGAAACACCGTGGAGCCGCCGCAGCGGGTCTCCTGCCCTTACGCTCTGCCATTCATGAACTGGACTCGCTTTCGGCATCACCTGCCACTCCTCCTTGGCCTCGGCACCATCGTGCTCAACGTGGTGGTGAGCCGTGGGGCGGGCGGACAGCACTCACTGCTCACTTTTATCTGGCTTTTCACAGTGATCCTCGCCTGCGCCTATTCCGCCTCGCACTACGCGGACATGGTTGCGCACCGACTTGGGGAGCCCATCGGCACCCTGATTCTGACGCTGTCGGTGGTCGTGATTGAAGTCTCCATCGTGGCCGCCATGATGCTCGGTGGCGGTAGCGAGCCGACCGTTGCTCGTGACACCATGTTCTCAACCCTGATGATCATCATGAATGGGCTGGTTGGCATGGCGCTCCTCGCGGGTGGAATTAATCGACGCGAGCAATTCTTCAATCTGCAGTCATCCGCTTCGTACATCACCCTGATCATTCCGCTGGCGTTGATTGCCTTGGTTCTGCCGCGGCTCACCGAGTCGGAGCCGGGCGGCTTTATGACGCCGCGCATGGAAATCTTTGTAGCAGCCGCTTCAGTGTTGATGTACGGGGCATTTCTGTGGATGCAGACTTCCCGTTACCGCTCGTTCTTTGCACACGAGTCCGCAGAAACTGATGCCGAACAGGTCAACGACATTGGTCGGGTACATCCTGATTCGCAGCAGACGCTTCACGCCGGAGGTGCAAACCACCATGTAGCACTCATCAAGCCACTCTGGCGTGACGTGACGGGATTGGTTGTGATGCTTGTCGTAGTGGTAGTGCTTGCTGAATCGCTCGGAAAGTCCACTGCTGGATTCCTCAGCCAGACCGGGTTACCGCCAGCGATCGCGGGCGTACTGGTGGCATGCTTGGCGCTTGGGCCAGAAGGCCTTGCCGCCATCAAAGCAGCGCGCCGCAACTCCATGCAGCGCACCATGAACATCCTCTTGGGTTCAGCGCTCTCCACCATCGGGCTCACTGTTCCTGCCGTCCTGATACTTGCACGGATGCTCGGTCAGCACATTGAACTTGGGCTGCCGTTGCCAGAGATTGCGCTATTGATTGGCACCATGCTCGTATCGATCGTGAACTTCACGCACGGGCGTGCGAATCCCATGCAGGGTGTTGTACACCTTGCGCTCTTTGTTACCTACATCGCGTTGCTCTTTGATGTGCCGGTGTTGGCAGTGAAATGAGCGTAGCGACCTGGATTTATGGTTCGCCTCGCTGAGCCGGCTCGACCATGCAGAAGGTGGCCCCTTGCGGGTCTCGCAGCACCACCACTGATCCAATACTCGGGAATCCAACCACATCCGTGAGTGCGGTGGCTCCAAGTTGCGTAGCGGTCCGACTTGCTTCTTCAATACGCTCAACGCAAATGAACGTCAGCCATGCGGACCGGTCATCGGGGTGTGCGGTAGGCATGATGCCCGCGACGGAGCGACCGTGCGCGTTCATGCGTCGAGCGCCGTCGTCGCCACCATCGGGCGGAAGTTCTGATTCCCATCCAAGCAGTGCAGCATAGAACTCAACAGCGCGGGCTGGATCGCGTGTCACCAAGTGGTTCCAGACGATGGCGCCTGGGCCATGTTCGTTCATTCCGTCCGTCTTGCCGGGGTCTGCTTGGAACAGCGCACATTCCGCGCCGGTTGGGTCGCTGATCACACTCGAGCGTCCCATAGAACCTTGCGTTACCGGCGTGCGGACGGTCGCTCCTAGTTCAGCAGCGCGAGCGGTCATCAGTTCAATGTCGTTCACCGCGATGTAGCCGACCCAATGTGCCTGAACATCCGCCGGCGCCGTCGCGTTGATCGGCATCATGCCCATCAGCGTGTGCGAGCCAATGGCCAGCATGGTGTAGTCGCCGTGCGGCATCGGAATGGTCGTAGCAGTGGCGTTCAACAGTGCTGAATAGAACGCCGTGGAGCCTGCGGCATCGCGCGTGTTCAGTTCGTGCCAACAAAATTCGCCGTGCAAGCATGGGGTGGAGTGCCAAGTCATTCAATCAGCATAGTTTGTCTCTGCACACGCACAGTCAGGCAAGGTGGGGCTAGCCTGAATCGGCGGGATAGTGTCAAGTCTGATCCGTGTCTATGATTCGAGGTTCCCATGCGGTAGCCGCGTATTCCGTGGGGCGTCGCCGGTCGTTTGGTACCCCCCGCAACGTGTCACAAACCTGCTCAGGAGATTCGCATGTACGGCATGGTCAATCAGGCAATCGAGGCGATGGTCACTGAGAAGTTTGGGGCACCGCAATGGGAATTGATCAAGGCGCGCGCTGGGGTAGAGGATCCCGCCTTCGTCATGATGAAGCAATATCCCGATGCAGTGACCTATGCGCTTGCCACCGCTGTAGCCGAACACATGAACATGCCGATCGCCGATGTACTGCACGCGTTCGGAATCTATTGGATTGAGTTTGCGGGCAAGGGTCCATGGGGGAAGTTGATGAAGGCGTCCGGGAGTAACACTTATGAGTTGCTCAGTGCGCTCGACGCCATGCACACCCGGATTGCGGTGAGCTTTCCAGCGCTCGAGCCGCCATCGTTCCGCACTGAGCCGCGCGATGGCGGGGTGCTATTGGAGTATCGATCGCATCGCCCCGGACTTGCGCCATTTGTCCTTGGTCTCGTGCAGGGCCTTGGGAACATGTACGACGAACAGGTGGATATCAAACAGATCGCAGCCAAGGACGCAGGCGCACCGTGCGATGCGTTCATGGTTCGCACTCGTCCCGCACACACATCGGAGTCATAGCCAATGCTTGGAATGGTGAATCACGCACTGCAGGAGATGGTTGTCGAGCGTCACGGCGAAGAAGTGTGGGCTGCCATCTGCGCGGACGCGGGTGTTCAGGAGCCGGTGTTCGTCATCATGCGGCCGTATCCAGATCAGGTGACATTTGATCTTGCTGCAGCGGTAGCACGTCGTCTTGGCGTGCCGCTCGCCGACGCGCTGCAAGCGTTTGGGCACTTTTGGATGGTCTATGCCGAGCGCCAGCCGTGGGGGAAGGTGATGCGCTCCATGGGTAGCAATGTGCGGGAAATGTTGCCGGCGCTTGACGCCATGCACGCACGATTGGCGTTGGCATTCCCGGGCGTCACCATGCCGCAGTTTCGTGCTGAGACGTTGGACAGTGGTGCTATTCATGTTCACTATTTCTCATCGCGGTCCGGTCTGGCACCGTTCGTGAAGGGGGTACTTGAAGGCATGGGCGCCATGTACGGTGAGACAATCGCAGTGACGCAGATTGAGGATCGCGAGAGCGGTGCTGATCATGACGTATTCCTCGTTGAGTTTCTAGAACAAGCGGAGTAGTAGTGAACATAGAGGCACAATCACTCCTGGACACCCTGTTCCCATTTCACTTTGTGATTGGCGGCGATGGCGTGATTGTCGGAACTGGAACAAGTATGGCCAAGGTGCTCCCCGATTGTGTGGGGGCGCAATTTCTTGATGTGTTTGAGGTGTTGCGACCGCGGGCTGACTCTGTAGACACCGTTCGTAACTCAGTGGGGCAATTGACCCTCCTGAGGATTCGTCACACCGAGCAGCAGATGCGCGGGCAGTTTGCCGTGTTGCCTGCAGGTGAGTTGGTATTCGTTGGATCGCCACGGATCGTGGACAACACGTCCATCTGGGCCTGGCCGGTAGGTATTACTGATTTCGCGCCTCATGACGGTAGTGCCGACTATGCCATGGTCATTGAGGCGATGAATTCGCAGCTGCAGGACTTTGAGCGCATGGTCACCAAGCTCACCGCGCAGGAGCTCGTGCAGCGCGGCCTGCGCGTTCGTGCGGAGGAAGCGAATAGAGCCAAGTCGAACTTCCTCGCCAATATTTCTCATGAAATCCGCACGCCGATGACGGCGATTCTTGGGTTCTCTGAACTCCTGGGCGATGAGGGGGTCGATCCCGCTGAGCGGAGCGATTACCTAGAAACCATTCGCCGCAATGGTGATCATCTGTTAGTGATCATCAACGACATTCTTGACCTCGCCAAGATTGAGGCGGGCGGTTGCTCGATCGACATCAAAGAAGTGTTGGTTTCGGACGTCGTGCGCGATGTGGTGCAACTACTGCACATGCGCGCCGTTGCCAAGGGAATTTCCCTAGTCAACGAAGTACAGGGCGACGCGGCAATGTTGCCAATCTGCAGTGATGCGGTACGTATTCGGCAAGTGTTGTTCAACCTTGTTGGAAACGCCGTGAAATTTACAGACCACGGATCGGTGCGAGTGGTGGTGTCGGCGCAGCGATCGGGTTCGCGCATGGAAACGCGCATTGCCGTGCATGACACCGGCTGCGGCATGTCCGAGGAAACCATCCCGAGACTCTTTGAGCCGTTCTCGCAGTTTGATACGAGTTACACACGGCGACACGGTGGAACTGGGCTTGGGTTGGCGATCAGTCGCCCCTTGGCAGTGCTGCTTGGGGGCAGAATTGACGTTGCCAGCGAACTTGGGCGGGGCAGTGTCTTTACGTTGATCTTTGAGTCTGATGTCACCCAGCCAGCGTTGGTGTTCCCGCTGCCGACGCCGTCGACGCTCACGCCCCGCAGTGCGAATGGTCCACTGACGGGTAAGAACATCCTGCTGGTGGAAGACAGCATTGACTCGCAGCGGATTCTGTCCGCGCTGATGTCGCTGGCGGGGGCGCGCGTCGATATTGCATCGGACGGGTTGAGCGCGGTAGCGCGCTTTGATGGGGGCTATTGCCCGGACTTAGTGATCATGGACGTACAGATGCCTGGTATCGATGGGATCGAAGCAACGGAGCGCATTCGTGCGCGCGGTTACCGCGGTCGGATTGTTGCGCTCACCGCGGCAGCGCTGAGTGTTGAGCGTGACCGCGCTCTCAACGCTGGCTGCGAGGGCTTCTATTTAAAGCCAATTTCCCGCGCCGACCTGTTGGCGATCTGCAGTGGAAATCAGTCGGCATTGGATTGATGTGAGTGCGCGGTGGGCCGGCTGGATTTACAGAAATTCCGCAGTAATTTCGGTTTCGGTTGCGGTGATCGTTACCCTGCGGTGATGGTGGGAAATTCAACAATTCGTAGGT